>CAZMMT010000006.1:0-31044 GCA_964567465.1 uncultured Candidatus Izemoplasmatales bacterium
TTACTGGCTTAACAAGCGCAGGTAATGACGAATCAACAATTGGCTTTATCTATGCTAACATGAGAACCAAAGAAACAAAATTATTCCGTTTCCCAGGTGCTACTGAGGCAGCCGCAATGAATAAAGCTTTAACTTTAATACCACAAAACAACATTTCCACTTCTTTTCCAATTCCTTTAAACGTTGAAGGTACACCAACATATTTTATTTTGATAAAAGGTGAAGACGGAAGAATATTAAGATATGTGTATATAAAAATTCAAGATTTAGAATTCTATACGATTTCTGAAGCATCAAAAAATGATGCGTATAATCGTTACTTAGTAAAACTAAATGAAGATGATGATACTGTCGCTACAAGTATACTTGGAACAATTGATTCAATAACATCCTATGTAGTAGAAGGCAATACAATTTATTGGATTGAAATCGATGAAGAGTTCTATCTAATAAATGTAGGAGATTTCACCGAGCAAGAGATGAGATATTTTATTTCTAAAGACGTCGGTGATGAGATAGAAATATTTGTTGTTGGTTTTAATGTTGTAACGTTTGAAATAGAATAATTATCTATATAAAAAAGCAATGAAAAAAGGTCACCTAAATGGGTGACCTTCTTTTCTTTTTTCACGTTTAACTTACAATTACTATAATCTTACTATATTAGCAGCTTGTGGTCCTCTATCTCCATCAACTACGTCAAAAGTAACTTCTTGACCGTTTTCTAAAGATTTGTAACCTTCGCCTTGGATTGCTGAGTAATGTGCGAAAATGTCATTTCCTTTTTCATCTGTGATGAAACCATAACCTTTTTCTGCGTTAAACCATTTTACTGTTCCGTTCATTTGAATCTCCTTTACTTATTTAATACTAACCCCATTATAACGCTAAACTAAAACAAATGCAAGTTCAATTTACTTAATGACTAGTCTTCAAGTTCCTCAATTAACTCTTCAGAAGATTCTTGATTAATGCCTATTTTCTCGATTTTTCCAAATTTTTCCGTAATCTTTTCTACTCGATTATTGATGTTATCACTGTTGCGTTTTAATGATTCTATTGAGTTTGTAAGCTTTGACCAATCTTGATTGAAAAGTTTGAAATCCTTGCTCAACTTAACTAATTGTTCATTGATTTGATCAGTATATTTATTCTTCGCATAGTCAATCATAAATGCCTTAAAGGATGATAGAAGCGGAATGATTGTCGTTGGGGAAACAATTGTTACTTTTCTTTCACGAGAGTAGTCTATGACATTTCTTAGCTTCGAGTGTAACAGAGCTAAAATACCATCGCTAGGCACAAACATTAAAGCATAATCAGTTGTTATAGTCGGAATTATATATTTATTTGAAATATCCGTTATATGTTTTTTTACTTCATTTGAGAACTGAGATATTAACTTAGTTTCTTCGTCTTTTGTTAAGTCTTTATTGTCGAAAAGTTGAGAAAAAGCGGAGAAAGGAAATTTAGAGTCAATAGCTATCATACCATTAGGTTCAGGCAAAAATACTACGGCATCAGCTCTTACAACATCCTTTCCTTCTTTCAAGGTATATTGGGTTTTATATATATGTTCATATTCGCCATAAACCACTCTTAGAAGTTGATTGAGTTGGAATTCACCATAAGAACCTCTTGCTTGATTGTTTGACAAGATATTCTGAAGTGAAACCATTTCTTTAGATAATTCTTGAATATTTTTTTGAGCTTCATCGATTACTTCAACTCGTTTGGCAATTTGAACAAAAGTGTTATTTGCATCTTCAAATCCTTTGGAAAGCTTTTGTTCAACTTTTTCGTTGATGACTAGCATTTTCTGATTGATTGATTCAGTCAATTCTTTAAACTCTTTATCAAATCTATCGGTGGTTTTTTCTTGAAATTCCATTAAGCCTTTAGCGACTTTGTCACTCAATTCTTGGAGATTGTCTTTTGATACGTCAGTAGTTTTAACCATTTGTTCGGTCAAACTGCTGGCTACTTTTGTATATGAATCAAAAATCGAATCTTTTATGCCGGATTCAATATTTTTGATCTCTGATTTTAACACATCGCTTGCTTCATCTTTTCTTTTACGATTATTGATAAATATCAACAATGTAAACACAAAAGTTGAGAGCATAAACAATAGGGTTACATAAAGAACTATTCTTTCTAAGTCTGTCATCACATATCTCCTTTTTTAAAACATCGGGCTAAAGAGGTTGAACCAGCCTTGAATGATTCTTATTAGAATTCCTCTTTTTTGCCATTCTTTTAAAGTTATTGATTCGGATTTTCTTAAATCTTCATTAAAACTTTTAACCAAGTCTTTTACTGCGTCATTTTCAAAAATACTTGTAACTTCAAAGTTGAGATGAAAGCTTCTAGGGTCAAGATTTACTGAACCGACACTAGCAACTTTATCATCAATAATTAAAATCTTCGAATGAACAAAAGTATCTTTATATTCGTATATTTTTATCCCAATAAGAAGCAATTGTTCATAATATGATTGGGTTGCATATCCCACGGTAAAATAGTCATGTTTACCCGGTAATAAAAACTCGATATTTACGCCTGACTTAGCCGCTATCTTCAATACAGCCATAATCTCTGGTTCAATAATTAAATATGGCGTTACTATCTTTATCGATTTCTTTGCTTTAGCAATCATCTTTAGGTAAACATCTTTAATCAAACCATTTTCAAAGTCCGGACCTGATTCGATAACTGTAAAGAAACCGGGAAAGTTTTCTTTAGTTTTATCCAAAGGTTTATCTAAAACATTACCAGTTATATAATACCAATCTTTCACAAAAACATTTTGAATGCTGCTGACGCCGTTTCCACGCATCATAACGTGAGTATCACGCCAAAAACCAAACTTAGGATCGCCATGATTATACTCATCAGCTAGATTCATTCCGCCGACAAACCCAGATTTACCATCAATTACTATTGCTTTGCGGTGGTTTCTAAAGTTGACATTAGAGTTAAAAATAGAAATGGTTTGCGGATCAAAAATACCGATTTTAACTCCTGCTTTTTTTAAAGAATTCATGTACTTCCGGTTTAAATACTTATTAGAGCCGAAGTGATCATATATCAAATAAACTTCGACGCCTTTAGATGCTTTTTCTTTTAATATATCTAATACTTGTATACCGATTTTATCATTTTTAACAATATAAAATTCCATAAATATATAATCGACTGCTTTATTCAGTTCTTCCATTAACTTAGGAAAGAATTGATCACCATTGTTGAGGATTTCAACATATGTATCATCTTTATAGATTGCTCTGTTGGTAGTAGTTCTAGCGAACTTGAATATATCGCCGTATTCGTATGATTTATAATCAATAACCGAAGTCTCTTCTAACCCTAAAAAAGCTTTTTGTGCAATTAACGGTCTGGTTTTCCAAAACTTTTTTGTTTGGAAATCACGCGCGAATATATAATATAGAAAAACCCCTAGGATAGGATTTAAAACTATAATTAAAATCCAATAACTTTTATTATAAGCATAGGTTGGTTTAAGTAAGATTCTGATTACTATCGTTAAAGACAATAGCCAAAAAAAGCCTGTTAGTAAATACAGTACGGTTTTTGAAGAGAATATTGAAGCTAATGAAGATACGTAAGTATATTGCAATAGGGTGATTGTATAGACGAATACGCCCACGACTCCTAGTGCTATAATAACAAAAATTCTTTTCATTTTTTTACTCCTGAAATAACTATACTAATTATAGCATATTTGGCTACAAATGTATATCGACCGAATATGTAATTCTAAATTAAAAATCACCAGCCAATGCTGGTGATTAGAGATTATATTTCAACAACTTTAGCTTTTATACCAAATTTTCTAACTGAATTTATTGCGGAGGTGCAACTGGATTTTACTGGATATGTTTCACCAGTTAAAATTAATTGATTAGTTGAAGAGTAAAGATTAAATTGATAACGATTTTGTTTGTCTTTTCCAATGGTAAATTGGTTATTTTCTATTGCATTTCTAATCGTTTCCAATCCTTGTTTAGCAGTAGCTTTCGATGCATAACCTTGTGAAACAAATAGAACTTGAGCGTTATTGGCTTTAAGTCTAATGAAGTAATCCTTATCTTCTTTGTAGATCTCATATTTGCCAGTTGAACTAGGATCGATTTTTTCGAAAACCACCAATTCTTCTCTAATTTCTGACTCAGCAATTTTGCTTAAAATATCAATTCTTTCCGTATCATAGAATCTTTTTACTGATTCTACTGCTGATTCGGCTAATTTTGCACTAGTATAAAACTCTCCAACCATCATGATTCTAGCTTTATTTTGATTGTAGAGATTGTATTGAGAAAAACCACTTTTGTCAGTAGAAATTTCAAAGACTCCACTTGCGACATTCTTCTTAAAGGTTTCAATTCCTGAAATTGCACCTTTTTCAGTTGTATATCTAAAAGAAACGGCTAAGATTTCTCCGTTAGAGGCTTTAAGTCTAAACTTGTATGAACCGGCTTCTGGATAAACTTCATATTTCCCAGTATAACGAGTAGTAGGTTTCTTCGTTTCGGTAGGTTTTTTCTGTTTTCTTAATTCAACAGCTTTTTCTTTAATCTTTAAATCTTCTCTTGGAGTAATTTCTTTAGGTGTAGTTGTAGTTTGCACAACCGGTTTTTCCTCAATCGGTTCTTTTTTTAGTTCTTGAGTTTTAACTGGTTCAACTTCTTGAAGTTTTTGCTTCTTTTTCTTAAAAAACCAACACATAATATAAATCTCCTTTACTTTTATTCTTCAAGTTCATTATATACCAAAAAGTTATAATGAACAAACAATTCACAATAATAATAAAAATAAAAAAACACAGGGTGTGGGATCCTGTGTCTTTTAATTTTGGCATTTTAACGTTTACTGAATTGAGATGCTTTACGTGCTTTTTTAAGACCGTATTTTTTACGTTCTTTGACACGTGGGTCTCTTGTTACTAATCCAGCTGGTTTTAAGATTTTTCTGTATTCTGGGTTAACTTCCATCAAAGCTCTAGTGATACCCAAACGGATAGCACCGGCTTGGCCGATTAGTCCGCCACCATTTACATTAACTACGATATCAAATGTGTTTTCGTTTGCTGTTAAAACTAAAGGTTGTGAAACGTCTAGTCTTGCTAGTGCTGAAGGTACATAGTCAGCGAACTCACGTCCGTTGATTGTGATTTTTCCATCACCAGGTCTTAATATTACTCTTGCAACTGAAGATTTTCTTCTTCCAGTTCCGCGATACATAACTGATTTAGCCATCGTTTCCTCCTATCCTTTTAGTTCCATAACGACAGGTTGTTGTGCCTGTTGTTTGTGATCTGGTCCTGCATAAACGAATAATTTTTTGTACATTTGATTACCTAGTTTGTTCTTTGGTAACATACCCTTAATAGCTAACTCAACCATTCTTGTTGGTTTTTCTGCCATTAATACTTTTGCCGTTTTTTCCTTTAATCCTCCTGGATAAGTTGAATGAGTATAATATTTCTTATCATCCCATTTCTTTCCAGTTAGAACAATTTTATCAGCATTAATTACGATAACATAATCACCACAATCTACATGTGGTGTAAATGTAGGTTTATGTTTTCCTCTTAAAACTGATGCTACTTCTGTAGATAAACGACCTAATGTTTGTCCAGCTGCATCAACAACGAACCATTCGCGTTGAATTGTATTCTCATTTGCCATGAATGTTTTCATTTTATTACCTCCTTAAATTTTTTTAAAGAGCTAGTGGGCTATAAAATAAAAAATGTACCTTTAATATCATACCACTTGTGATAAATTAAGTCAACAAATATTCTCCGTCCAAGAATTTTATTTTCTAACTGATTTTATCGCCAGGCTTCATGCCTAATGAAGCTTCAATAACATACAGTTTACCTTGCTTATCTTCGCCAGCTAATATCATTCCTTCAGATAAAATACCTCTAAGTTTAACTGGTTTTAAGTTGCAGACAACTAAAACATTTTTACCTACTAAATCTTTTGGATCATAATCATTTGCGATTCCTGAAACGATTGATCGCAATTTGTCACCTGTATCAATTGTGAAAGCCAACAATTTTTTTGCATCAGGATGTGGCTTCCCTTCTAATACTTTTCCTACTCTAATATCAACTTTTGCAAAATCATCGATAGTAATTTCCGGTAATATTTCAATCTTTGGAACTTCAGGTTCTTGAACCTTATTAGAATCCATCATAGCTTTAATATTCTTTTCTTCTACTTCTAAATCAAGTCTAGGGAAAAGATGTTCCGGCTTTTTAACTACTTGATATTCATTTTTCTTACCAAATTCATAACTACTGAATGTTTGGTGATCTTCTTCAATGTTCAACATCGCAAATACTTTTGATGTCGTCTCAATTAAAACTGGTATATACATGATGTTTATTAATCTTATACTTTCCAGCAAGTGATACATCACAGATTCTAAAACTTCTTTTTTAGAATCATCCTTAGCTAATTCCCAAGGGAATGTATCATCAATTAATTTATTTGTTCTTTTAACAAGAACACTAACTTCTAGTAATGCTTGAGCAACTTTGAACTCATCCATACTTTGAGTGTAATTGACAAAGACATCTTTTGCTACCGATCTTAAATCTTCTTCATATTTAGAAATCTCGTCATTATGTTTTTTTAATGAAACCGCTCCGCCAAAGTACTTATTGACCATCGCAATAGTTCGAGAGACCAAATTGCCGTAATCATTTACAAGATCGGTGTTTATTCTTGAAACATAATCAAGAGGAGTGAAAGCTCCATCATGTCCATAGGTAAGTTCTCGAACAATGTAATATCTGAATGCATCTAAGCCGTATTTTTCAGTTAATTGTTCTGGATAAATTACATTGCCTTTTGATTTAGAAATCTTGCTATCTTTCATCAAATACCAACCATGAGCAAATAAACGGAACTTAATTGGTACATTCAATGCCATTAACATTATTGGCCAATATATTGCATGAAATCTTAGGATGTCTTTTCCAACTACGTGAATGACTTCATCACCATTGACCCAGTATTTTTGATACAAACTATCATCTTTTGAACCATAGCCCAATGCGGTTATATAGTTGCTTAAAGCGTCAATCCAGACATAAACTACATGACTTGGATTTGACTTTACCTTTACACCCCAATTAAAAGCTGTTCGAGAGACGCTAAGGTCATTAAGTCCTGACTTAATAAACTGAACAACTTCATTCTTTCTAGTCTCAGGAACGATAAAATCTGGATTGTCATCAATAAATTTGAGCAATCGATCTTGATACTTTCCTAACCTTAAAAAGTATGTCTCTTCTTTAAGGAGTTTTGTTGGCGAACCGCAGTCCGGACACAAGTCACCTTCAAGAAGTTGTGTTTTCGTAAAGTATGATTCACAAGAAACACAATAATTTCCTGTGTATTCACCTAAATAAACATCATCATTCTCTAGTAGTTTCTCGAATATATCTTCAACGATAACTTCATGTCTTTTCTCAGTAGTTCTAATAAAATCGTCATTAGAAATCTTCAGATTACGCCATAAGTCTTGAGATAATTTTGCGTAATAATCAACCGACTCTTGGGGAGTCATATTATTCTTTTTTGCGACTTCCTCAATCTTTTGACCGTGTTCATCATTTCCGGTCAAAAATCTAGCGTCATAACCTTGCAACTGTTTATATCTTTTTAAACTATCACAAAGACATGTGGTATAAGCTGAACCAATGTGAAATTTACCGCTAGGATAATAGATTGGTGTAGTTATATAAAATGTTTTCAAGTTCTTCACCTCAATAATTCGTTAGTATTTAATATTTTCTTTAAAATCTTGTAATGCTTTTTCTCCATTGATTCTTCTTATAATTTCAAAAACGAAATCGTAGACGCTTCCAGCACTCTTGCCTGTAATAAATTTACCATCACTGACAGCCTTTTCTTCAATCCTAATCGCATTCCCCATTTGTTTTTCTGTTCCCGGATAGGAAATATATTTTATTCCATCCATCAAATTCATCATTCCTAAAATGGTTGGTGCAGCACAAATTGCCAACATCCACTTTTTTTGATTATAAAAATCTCTTGCGATCTTTTTAACTGTTTCATTTTCTCTTAGTAAGAACGCTGCTTTACCACCTGGTAGAAATAATCCATCATAATTATCTACGACAAGGTTTTTGATTTTTTTCAAATCTGTCACTACTGTATTGTAAGAACCTTTGACGGTCTTTTCATTATAAACACTAATGAAATCAATTTCGAATCCCGCTCTTCTTAGAAGTGCGCTTGTGCCTAAAGCTTCTATATCTTCAAAGCCATCGGCTAAAAGGCAAGCAAATCTCATTTTACTTTTCCTCCTTTATTTTCTTTTCTAAATATTCTTCATAAATTCTATTTTTTGGTATATTTGTCATTTCTGAAACTTTCTTCATTGCTTCGGTCTTTTTTAATCCTGATTCAATGAAAAAATCTACTTGCTCAACAATTGATAAGTTGCTAGTGAGATCTTCTGAAAAACCTTCGACTATTAGAACCAATTCGCCTTTAAGCTCATCAAGTTCATTAAATTCACTGAGTTTTCCCGATATTATTTCTTCAAATGCTTTACTGATTTCTCTAGCAATAACAAAATTTCTATCACCAAAAATATTATACATATCCTCTAAAGTTTGTTTGATTCTATGAATAGCTTCGTAAAATATTAAGGTTTGCGGATAATATTGATACTTGGATATTTCGTCTCTTCTTTTCTTTTGTTTAGCATCTAAAAACCCAACAAAAACAAAAGGTATAGTTTTAATGCCGGACATCAAAAGCCCAGGTAATAAAGCGTTTGCTCCTGGTAAAGCAACAACATTGAACCCAGCTTTTTTTGCTTCATTAACAATTAAAAATCCAGGATCACTTAATAGTGGCATACCGGCATCACTAATAATTCCTATATTTAAGCCTTGATTTAAATTGTTTAAAATTTCCTCATATCTCTTTGATTCATTATGTTCATGCAAAGATATTAGGTTCTTATTGATATTATAATAACTAAGTATTTTTTTGCTAACTCTAGTATCTTCAGCATAAATCAGATCGACTTTTTCTAAAGTGGTCACTGCTCTAAAAGTCATATCTTCAAGATTACCAATCGGTGTTGGGATTAGAAAAAGAGTGGCTTTTTCATTTTGATAATTCAGATGTCTTTCCATAGTTATCTTCTCCTAAATGAAAAATCCGCAATACTTCTTCGGTATATTCTCCTGTTTTTGTATGAACGTAAAGTGGTTCCAATATTTTCATACTCCCAGAATTCCCACCGAATTTAGCTTCAACAAGTATCATTAATGCTTCTTTTCCAGGTTTTGTATAAACGAAACGAAGCCGTTTAATTACAAAATTATATTCGGATAAATCTTTAATTATCTCTTCTAAACGTGATGCTCGATGGACAAAATAAAACTCACCACCAGTTTTAAGCATCTTCTTAGCCGCATTTAAAATATCTTTAAAATTGATACTTACTTCATGTCTAGCTATTTGTAATCCTTCTAACTTATTTAACATCTTTAACTCATTAACTTTAAAAAAAGGCGGATTAGATACCACAATATCATAACTGCTAGGTGAAAATAACGTTTGGATATCTTTTAAGTCGTGATGATATATTTTTATTTGATTCGTCAAATCATTCAGTTGAATGCTTTGTCTTGATAACTCAACCATCTCTTCTTGAATATCTATACCAACCATCTCTATCTTAGTTTTTAAGGAAAGGTATAATAGAACGGCACCTAACCCAGAACCTAATTCAAGGAGTTTCTTACTTCTTTGCTTTATTTCAACAAAACTTCCTAGTAACAAAGAATCCAAAGAAAATTTAAATACATCATCCTTTTGAATTATCTTTAACCCATCATAAGCCATTAAGTCATGAGTATAAAATTCTGACATTTTAGTCTCCGATATTTTCTAAAACTGAAACATCATCTGATAATTCTTCTTTTGTATCAGCGATATCATTAATATCAAACACTATAGTTGTACCGTCTTTAAACTGAATTGTTGCCGATTGTAATGAGTAGTTAATATCAACAACTTTTCCTCTTCCTTCCAAAGTCCAAACAAGAGAATTAATGTTCGGCATTTCTTTTTTGAAATCACGATAGTTTTCATCTTCATAGCGAATACAGCATAATAACTTACCGCAAATTCCGCTAATATTGCTTGGGTTTAAAGATAGATTTTGATTTTTAGCCATTTTAATTGAGACTGGTTCAAACTCTCTTAAGAACGTTGTACAACAAGTTTGTCTTCCGCAAGGTCCGATACCGCCGATAACTTTTGCGCCGTCTCTAGCGCCTACTTGTCTAAGTTCAATCCTAACGTGAAATTCATTAGCTAGATCCTTAACTAGTTCTCTAAAATCCACTCTTCCCTCGGCAGTGAAATAAATAATTAATTTAGTTCTATCAAGTGTGTATTCACAATTGAGTAACTTCATATCTAATTTATTTAACCTTACAAAATCTTGGGTTTTCTGCAAAACATAAGGTTCTTTTTCAATGTTTTCCTTATGCGTTTTTAAATCTTCAAAATTAGCCAATCTCAAGATTGGTTTTAATGGCGATACTACTTCTTGTTCGCTTATTTGCATGATATTGGAAACGGCTTCACCTAATTCAAACCCTCTAATGGTTTCAACTACGACGAAATCTCCCATTTTTAAGTCTAACCCATTGGTAGAAAAATAATATTTCTTACCTAAGCGGTTAAACTGAATAGCTACGACTGTATGTTGCATATTTATAACCTCTTTCTAAACTCATAAGCAGTTTATTGAAAGCCAACTGCACATTGATGTTGTATTTGATTTTTGTTGATAGCTCAAGCATTTCTTCAAGTAATTCTTGAGCTTGATATTTATTAATTTTTTTAGCTAATTTAGCTATTGTTTCTTTCTGTTCGATAAAAATTAGATTATCGGCATCTAATTTATAACTCAAAATGTCTTTTTGATAGAAAGTCATAAGATTTAAAAAGACATCAATATTTTCTGGATTATTAAGTAATTTTTCTGATTGATAATAACTAATTATTGAAGACTGGTCTTTTAATAAAAGATTGCCAAATATTTCAATAACTAAGTTCGTAATTTCTTCTGTTTCTTTATTTTTTGCTAGTTTAATTGCATTTTCTACATCAGAAGTATACTGGCTAATGATATTAGCAGTTGTTTCGCCAACTTCTAAAGTTAATAAGTAGTCTTTAATAACGCTACGATTAACTGGGACAAAATGAATAGTTTCAGCTCTAGAAACTATTGTTGATAATAAACTATGGTAATTTTCAGTAATTAATATTTGATAAACTTCTTGACCAGGTTCTTCCATTGTTTTTAATAGGGTATTCGCTGAGCTTTGATTAAATCTATCCGCATCTACAATAATATAAATTCTAGGACCATTTTCTAAGGATGCTTTACCTAATTCTTGAATCAAAGAGGAAATAACTTCTTTCTTAATTATCTTACCTGGTGGATCAATCATGAAAAGGTTAGGATGAGTTAAATTATCAATTCTTTTACAGTTATGGCATTCATTACAAGGATTAACTCCTTGAGGATTCTTGCATAAAAGGGATTTCGCAAACAAAATGGCAGCCCATTTTTTGCGAGTACCCCTAGGTCCTTCAAAGATATAAGAATGTGACACGCGATTTAGATTAATGCTATTTGTGATTATCCTCGCTACACCTTCTTGATTTTTTTTAACTTCTTCCCAATTGTTAAACATATATTCTCCTAAAGAATTTTGTCGATTAAACTAATTGTCTCTAAAGTAACCTTGGCTATTTCTTGTTCGCCATTGACCATCTGAATTCGTGAATACTTTTTCATTAATTCCAAATAGCCTTGATAAATCATTTTGTGAAAGCTCATATCTTCTAAGTCCAAACGATTTACTTCGCGATTAGGAGTCTGAAATACTCTTTTTAAGCCAACTTCAGGTCTAACGTTGACAAAGATTGTCAAATCAGGCAAAGTTCCTTCTATAGCGAAATAATTAATGTTATAGACTTCTTCAATTCCAATGTTTCTAGCATAGCCTTGATATACTAATGAACTATCTACGAAACGATCGCAAAGAACAATCACTCCCTTTTCAAGTGCAGGCTTGATTTTTTCAATCAAGTGTTGACGTCTTGAAGCCGCAAATAGGAGCGCTTCGGTTCTTGGATCCATTTCCGTATTTTCTTTATTTAAAAGGATATCTCTAATTTTTTCAGAAATTGCTATTCCACCTGGTTCTCTAGTAACCATCACTTGATATCCTAGGCCTTCATAATGCTTTTTTACTTCTTTTATAACTGATGTTTTTCCGGAACCTTCAGTTCCTTCGAAAGTTATAAATTTTCCCTTCATCACTATCACCCGCTTATTATTCTATTATCTCATAAATTGTGCTTTTTTTAAATAAAATTATTTCATAATAATCTCTTATTATGTTACAATATATCAAGAGGGTGGTCAAGCGATGCAGATTAATATTAACAACTTATCTTTCGCCTATGGCGCTAAAACTATCATCTCAAATTTATCTCTCACTTTAAATGGTGGGGATTATTTAGTCGTTAGGGGTAAAAATGGCTCTGGTAAATCTACTTTTATTAAGTGTTTGCTTGGCTTTAATCTAGTAAAATCTGGCATGATTTTTTATGATAAAGTTGATATTACGGACTTTAAATCTTGGACAAGATTTGGATATGTAAGTCAAAATTTTGATGATTTCAATTATGAGTTTCCAATCACTGTCGGAGAATTATTACAGATTTCAAGTTTAAAGAGAACCAAAGAGTCTGAAAGACTTAAACTGTTAGAAAAAATGGGGATTTTTGACATTATTAATCAAAATATCAATTCATTATCCGGAGGACAACTTCAAAGAGTATTCATTGTTAGAGCAATGCTCAACAGTCCGGAAGTTTTGATTCTTGATGAACCTACAGCCTCAATTGACAAACAAAATAAAGAATTCTTCTATTCAACAATTGAAGATTTGCATCAAATGGGAATTACAATTATATTAATCACTCATAATGATGATATTGAACAATTGAACTATACCCATCTACTTTCCATGTATGGTGATTTAACAACTAGTTTTGAAGAACGTGGCGTGGAATTAAAAGAGGGGGTACTATAATGATTTTATCCTTTATAACCGATCTCTTCCAACAAGATTTCATGTTAAGAGCTTTAATTGCTGGTATTATGTTAGGTATTTTAGCACCATTGTTAGGTACATTTGTTGTAGTAAGAAGACTATCATTTATCGCAGATACTTTAGGACATTTCTCACTAGTTGGGATATCAATAAGTTTGTTCCTATCGAGTTTGGGTGTTACAATGTTTTTTGACAAACCATTATACTTGGGTATCATCTTTTCAGTCATTGGTGGTTTATTGATAGAAATGTTTCGAAGGTCCTATAACAATTTCCAAGAAATTTCAATGGTTATCGTTATTAGCTTAGGAGCTGCATTAAGTGCAATCTTCTTCTCACTTTCTAAGAAAACTGGATCTTTATACAACTATCTATTCGGTTCAATTTTAACAGTCACTAACTATTATATAATCTTGATTTTAATCACAGCCTTAGTTGTGGCTATCTTGTTTATCTTATTTGGAAAGCAAATCTTAGCCGTAAGTTTTGATGAGTCAAGTGCAAAATTCTTAGGAATCAATGTAAATTTATTCCAAATCGTCTTTATAATTATGCTTTCAGTAGTTGTATCGGTATTATTAGAATCTGCTGGAGTATTACTTATTTCTTCAATGATGGTAATTCCAGTTGCCGCAGGTATTAAGCTTGGTTGGTCATATAAATCAACTTTAATTATTTCAATCGTATTTTCAGAACTATCAGTATTTTTCGGTTTATGGTTAGCATATTCTTTAAATATTCCAAGTGGTGCAGCCATCGTATCAATCAATATTATAATTTTATTGGTAGTTGCCGTCACTAAAAAAATTGTGCTTAAAAAACGAATTGCAAAAATGGATAAATTACAATAAAAAATATTCAGGCCTAAGAATTTTCTTAGGCCTTTTTTAATAGGTTATTTTGTTTAAATATAGTCCTTCAGCAGGAGCTAAAGTCTTGGTGTTTTTTCTTGATTTTTCACTTAATATCTCAAGAATATCAATATCAGTTTTTTTAGTTGCGTAATTAACAGCGTGAGCAATGATTAATCTTACCATATAACGCAAAAAACCATTACCTATAATATGTACTTCTAAAATGTCATCGTCTAATTTATATCCGCTGTGATAGATGGTTCTAACATTATCGCCTTTAATACCCTTAGCGAAACTTGTAAAATCATGAGTTCCGATAATCTTTTTAATTTGATCATTAAGTCTAACAAAATCTAAGTATTCTACATTCCAAGCATAGTTTAATAAAAATGGATCATAATCTCCTAGTTTTATTTTGTAGACGTATTCTTTTGCATAAACGTCATAGCGACTATGAAATAGTGGATGCATTACTTCAATATTAGTAACCAAGATATCTTTAGGAAGTCTACTATTAAGAAATCTCAACCATTCATCAATACTTAAGATAGATTCGTCATCAAAGTGGATTACTTGCATCTTGGCGTGAACTAATGCGTCAGTCCTTGAAGCCCCTTGAACAAGAATTTCTTTATTATTAACTTCAGATATTAGTTTTGATAATTCGCCTTGAATAGTTTTACCGTTGGCTTGAATTTGAAAACCATGATAAGCAGATCCATCATACATCAAATCAACTCGTACACGCTTCTTAGAATATGCTTTAGTTTTAATAATAATTCTTTGGATTTCATCCTCTATAAAAGCTATTTTAATTGGGTTTTGATATTTATTGTATCCATACTTCATATGAAAATTGAAATGATCAGTAAAAGTTATGTCTTCAAATAACTCTTTATTTTCTTCTAAGTAAACCGCTACTGCATCTTTATTTAGAATAACCAAATCATCAACTTTTAAAGCAACATTTTGATTAAGGTTTTCAAACATTATATCACCCTTAATACAATTGAACCAGCCAGTACCAAAACACTGAAAACCGTAGCGATAATATCTTTATAGTTAAAGTTTAACTCATTAATTCTAGTTCTTTTTTCACCAGGAACAAAGTTTCTTGATTCCATTGCATTTGCCAATTCTTCACTTCGCATGAATGCGATGATAAACATTGGAACTAAAAGAGAAATTACTTGTTTTAATTTATCCTTAAGTTTTCCTTCGCTGAAATCAGCTCCACGAGAAGCTTGTGCAAGCATGATTTTATTTGCTTCATCAAAAATTGTTGGAATGTAACGAAGACTGATTGAGATGATTAATGCAAAACTTTCTGAGTCAAAACCAATTCTCTTTAATGGATGAAGTAGCTTTTCGATGCCTTGAGTTAGGTCTGTTGGCTTCGTTGTTAGGGTTAATACAGTTGATAAGGTTATTATTATTAAAAGTCTTATAACCACAAAAATTGACATTTCTAATCCTGATTGATAGATTGCAAAATTGAAAGGTTCTATTAATGTATCGCCAAAATCAACAAATCTTAAAATTGCGTATACGCTTCCTGCAAATAAGAAGAACAACGTAAATCTAAATCTCAATAGTTTTGCCAAAACACGCCAGATAATAAAAGCTAATATCAAGAAAATCAATGTGAAGATTGTAAAGTACATTGGATGACTTACTAAAGGAGTGCCTTCACGGTTAAGAATTATCTGAAAAATGAAGGTAAAGATTAATAGAATCATAATCGGCTTTAAGCCTTTTAGAACTTTAAGCAATGATATTCTTCCGATTAAAAGCAGAATTACTGCGACTCCAAGAGCTATTAATAATTGGAAAATTGTTTGTAGTAAAAACACTGAAATCATAATGAATAAAACTGCCACAATCTTAGTACGAGGATCTAACTTATAGAACATTCCCTTACCAGGAATATATTGACCAATAATTATACTTTTCATTCTTTTACCACCCTTTCTATCTCAGAAAGAGCTTCTTCTAGCGTTTTTTGATAAATATTTAAATCTAGGTTTAAAGTTTCATTAAGATATTTTAAAACTTTTATTGTATTAGGATAATCAAGATGGTTCTTAAATAAATCTTTTTCTCTAAAGAGTTTTTCAGGATTACCATCATAAATTAATCTTCCTTCATTCATAACTAAAACACGGTTAAAATATTGGTAGACTAAATCCATATCATGAGTAATGATAACAATCGTTTTACCTGTTTTTTCATTAATATCTTTGAAAAGATTCATAAGAACTCTTTTTCCAGCCGGGTCTAATCCCGAAGTAGGTTCATCCAAAACCAAAATCTCTGGATCCATAGCCAAAATACCAGCTATAGATACTCTTTTCTTTTCGCCTCCAGAAAGATTGTATGGATTTCTTTGCAGGTAAGAGTCGTTTAGTCCAACTAAGTTTAATGATTCTTTTGCGATTTTTTTAGCTTCTTCTTGAGTAATTTTAAAGTTCATTGGCCCAAACATAATATCCTTTTCAACCGTTTCTTCAAATAGTTGATACTCAGGAAATTGAAAAACTAATCCGACTTTCTTACGAATATTGTTATATTTAATTTTTTTATTTCTCTTAGCGGTGATAACTTCACCAAAAATCTCTAAGTTCCCTTCAGTAGGAAAAATTAGAGCGTTCATATGCTTGGCTAAAGTTGACTTACCGGAACCGGTATGTCCAACTAAAGCGATAAATTCATGTTTTTCGGTTATTTCTAAGTTAATGTCTTTGATTGCCGTATATAAACCTTGGGCAAACGAAGAATAATCATAACTTACTTGATTAAAGCGTATTCCCATAGTTTTTCCCTAATTTCTTTATGTTTTTCTGACAATTCAAGTGAGTTAGCTATATCCAATGAAACTGGTAATTCTAAATGGCTATCGGTGAAGATTTCTTTCTTTTTCATGATTGTTTCAGTTTCTTCAAAAGCGTAAACTTTACCTTTATTCATAACTAAAATTTTATCTGCTAATAAAGCTTCGTTTATATCATGTGTAATCATGATAATTGTTAGTCCGTCTTTATGTAAGGTTTTGATATATTTAATTAATTCTTCACGTGAAAAAGGATCAAGCATTGAAGTTGCTTCATCAAAGATTATGATATCTGATTGCATAGCTAAAATCCCAGCTATAGCTACTCTTTGTTTTTGCCCGCCGGAAAGATTGGCTGGTTCTTTATCTAGAAAATCTAACATATTCACTTTTTTAGCATAAAAATCTATTTTACTTAGCATTTCTTCGCGAGGAATACACAAATTTTCCATGCCAAAAGCGATATCGTCTCTTACGGTAACTCCAACAAATTGGTTATCCGGATTTTGAAAAACAATACCGATTTTCTTTCTTATTTCGTAGGCACTTTCTTCTGAAAGAATTTGCCCATCAATGAATATTTCGCCTTCTTTTGGTTCTAGTAACCCTACTAAGGTTTTTGCTAGAGTCGATTTCCCTGACCCGTTATGTCCTAATACAGCAATCCATTCGCCTTTTTCGATGTTGATATTGATTGCTTCCAAGACGTTAGTTTTTTCGTTGTATGAGAAGGTTAAATCTTTGACTTCTATATAACTCATCGTGCTCACCGCCCAAATAAATATTATATCAAAAAAATTAAAAAACTCCTAATTTATTAGATGATTTTCTAAATCTCTTAGAGCAACAATTCCTAAAAGATGTTCGTAATTACTTCCGGAGTTTGTGACTAACAATAAAAGCATTTCTCGTCGTTGCAAAATGTCTTTATTAAACATTTGGTAAGCTTCATAGATGCTTTTATTTTTTTCTACGAAATCATAATATTTTCGCGGATGATTATTAAGGTCGATTGCCTCAATGATATCTTTTATTGTCATATCTTTTGAAATTTGTCGCGCTTGATTTAAACTAAAATAATCATAAAGTGATTTCTCTGTAAAGAGCCCTAACAATTCATCGCCTTCAATCACTGGAAGCGTTGAAAACCCAGAAGATTTCAACATATTAACCGCATCTTTGATTTTTGTTTTTAGGCTAATTGTCTTTAATTGATTATATTCTGTCATGATATCTTTTACTGTTAATGGTTTAGTTATTTTTTTAACGATTGATTCAAATCTTTTGATGAATTGATCGCTTGGAATCAAAACATCATTGTTATGAGCTATGATATTTCTCATTTGCGCGGCTTGTTTGATAATTTCAAAATTTTCCATGTCGTTAATTATCATGTTCTCTCTACTCTTTTTTATCTGATAAAGTTTTGTGATAAAACCGGTATAAGAATAATCGCCTCTACTGTAAGTAATGCGTAAATAATTTTCCAAATCATTGAAAAGGCTTATGAAGTATCTTTCTTTTTCCATTACTTAACCTCCACCTTTGGCTTTGGAAAAACACCAATGAGTTTCCCGTTTTCTGAGACTATTGCTTGAGTGCTATTTTTACATAGACCAATTTGGTATTGCAAAAGAATATCAACTGATTCAACAAAATCAGTTATCGGAATATTAAGATCATTTATAAAACGATGGGTTTTTATTTCAATTTTTTGAAGGTTTGATACTTCATAATCGAATACCTCACCACTTTTTAATTTAGCGACTAGTTCATCATTAACGAAAATTTTCATTCTCACTCCGAAGAATATCATGCTTTTTACTCTTTGAAATCTTAGTTTCATAAAATTCACCTACTTTAGTTTATTTTACATGTATATAATAACACTTTAAGGCAAAAAAAAGATAGTATCATTTAAAATACTATCCTTGTAAGTTTAGATTTTATTTCCGATTGCAAACTTTAATACCGCTTTGCACGCTAGCTCTCCATCAACAGTCGCAGTAGCTTCCGCAACACCAAGCATTCCAATCCGATTTACTACTCTTGCCTCAAGTTTTAATACATCACCAGGAATAACTTTTCTTTTAAATTTGCATTTATCAATACCCGCAAAATATGCAGTTCTCCCCTTAAACTCTTCCATAGAAAGAATTGTCACAGCTCCCGTTTGGGCCATTGCTTCAATTATCAATACTCCTGGCATAATGTGTTCTCCAGGAAAATGGCCTTCAAAAACCGGATCACTGACTGAAAGATTTTTTAAAGCGATAGCACTTACTCCGGGAATTAATTCAATAATTCTGTCGATTAATAAAAACGGATGTCTATGAGGAATTATTTTTTGAATCTCATTACTGTTTAGGATCATTTTATTCTTCCTCCTGATATTTTTTTATGACAACGGTCGCATTATGTCCGCCGAACCCAAGACTATTGCTTAAAGCGTAATTTACTGTTTTTGCTACACCTTTTCCTAACGTGTAATTTAAGTCGCACTCAGGATCCAAATCAGTTGTATTTATAGTCGGTGGGATGAAGTCATCTTTGACAGCTAAAGTAGTTATTATCGCTTCTACTGCTCCTGATGCGCCAAGAAGATGTCCTGTCATTGATTTAGTACTTGAAACATTAAGCTCATATGCATGAGGACCAAAAGCGTTTCTTATAGCTAAAGTTTCAACTTTATCATTTAGTGGCGTTGATGTTCCATGAGCGTTAATATAATCAACTTCATTTGGATTAACAGAACCATCCTCTAAAGCAAATAGCATTGAATCTTTAGCGCCATTTCCTTCCGGATCTGGTCCGGTGATATGAGTAGCATCACATGTTGATGCATAACCTATTACTTCAGCATATATTTTCGCGTTACGTTTCTTTGCGTGTTCCAACTCTTCAATTATTAATGTACCTGCACCTTCACCCATAACAAAACCACCGCGGTTAACATCAAAAGGAATGCTTGCTTTAGTAATGTCATCGCCTCGATAAAGTGCTTGCATAACTGCAAATCCAAATATTCCAATAGGAATAACGCAACCTTCACTACCTCCGGTAATTGCTAAATCCAAGTAACCATCTCTAATAGCTCTAAAAGCTTCACCAAGAGCATTAGTTGAGCTTGCACAGGCTGTTACATGACTTATTGCAGGTCCTTTTATTCCATATTTTATCGCTATGTTACCAGCTGCTAAATTAATGATAGCACTCGGTATAAAGAACGGGCTTATTCGGTGATATCCTTTTTCCATAGCTCTTTGTTTTTGATCATTGATTGTTTCTAAACCACCTATACCGCTGGTGTAGTAGACACCGGTTCTTTTAATATTAATTTCTTCAAAATTTAAAGAAGCGTCTTTTACTGCTTCATCAGTTGCATAAAGAGCTAATTGAGTGAAGCGGTCTGTTCTTCTAATTTCTTTTCCTTCAAGTTTGTCTTCCAACCTTATATCTTTTAACTCCGCAGCTAATTTCACTTCGTCGTTACTGGCATCATAATGTGTGATCGGAGCTATACCGTTTTTACCGTTTTTTATTCCTTCCCAAGTTTCTGCAACAGAGTTTCCAACTGGAGTTAAAGCTCCAAGCCCAGTTATTACAACTCTTCTTCTTTTATACATCATACCATACCTCCATTAACGCTGATGGTTTGGCCTGTTATGTAATCTGCTTTTGAACTTGCTAAGAAAACACACAAATCAGCGACGTCTCTAGTTGTCCCAAATCTTTTTAATGGAATTTGTTTCAAGTACGCATCTTGAATTTCGCTTGCAAGTTCTTTTGTCATTTCAGTTTCAATAAAACCAGGAGCGACAGCATTAACAGTTATTCCTCTACTGCCTAATTCTTTAGCTAAACTCTTGGTCAAACCAATAACTCCAGCTTTTGAAGCTACATAGTTTGATTGACCAGGATTGCCAACTAAGCCAACGACACTAGTGATATTAATTATCTTTCCTTCTCTATTCTTTAAAAAGTGACCGCTCAAATGTCTGCACATATTCCATGTCCCTTTTAAATTTACGTCGATAACACTATCAAAATCTTCTTCTTTCATCCTCAAAATCATATTATCTTTTGTTATACCGGAGTTGTTGATTAAGACATCGATTTTTTGAAAATGATTTATCGCTGTTTCGACTAGTTTTTGTGATTCATCAAAACTTGAAACATCAGCTTTTACCGCTAATGAATCAACTCCATACATTTTAATCTCACTCACTAACTTATTAGCTGATTCTTCAGATTTGTTATAATTTATTACAACATTATAACCCGCTTCAGCAAAAGCCAAAGCAATTTGTCTACCGATTCCTCTTGAACTTCCGGTAACTAAAACCGTTTTTTTATTTTCCATTAATATCCCCCCATATCGAAATGGTTTTTTGTAAAGATTTTATATCTTCTACATTACACACAACTACATTTGAATCTATTTTTCTTACTAGACTGGATAAAGTTTGTTTAGGTCCAATTTCAATAAAAACGTTTATTCCATCAGCAATCATTTCTTCTACCATTTGGTAAAACTTGACGCTATGAGAAATTTGTTTAGCCATTACTTCTTTGATGTTGGATTCGTAATTCTTACCAGTTAAATTGAGGTACAAGTTATATTTCGGTTCATTTATATCAAGACCTAGAAGGTAATCAAAAAAACCTTCTTCAGCTGATTTCATAAACGGCGAATGAAAAGCTCCGCTCGTCTCTAAAACAATCGCTCGTTTAGCGCCTTTTTGAACTGCTAAATCTTTTAGTTTAAATATCGATTCTTGATCTCCAGAAATCACAAGTTGAGTTGGTAAATTATAGTTTGCAATTACAACTTTTTCAAATGGTTTAATTATCTCTTCAACTGCAATATTTTCTAAACCGATAATCGCACACATTTTTCCCGGATTTTTTTCTTGAGCTTCAGCCATTAATTTTGATCTTGTTTTAACTATTTCAAGACCTGATTCAAAACTAAAGACTTCATTATGAAGATATGCCCCATACTCTCCTAGGCTCAATCCCATGCTGGAATCCGCAGAAATATTATGGAGTTTTAAAACCTCAATAATCGCTTGATACATAACAAACATTGCAACTTGGGTATATTGAGTATCATTAAGCATTTCTATCGATTCAAAGAATATTTCTTTTATTGGATAGTTTGTTATTCTTTCAGCCTTATCAAAAACATCTCTAACAACCTCATAATTATCATAAAGTTCTTTAGCCATTCCTAAATACTGTGAACCTTGACCGGAAAACATAAAGACACTTTTCATCAAATCACACCTTTAGCTACTAAACTATTCTCGAATATGTCTTCTAATATTTCTTTTACCGGTCTAATTGCTTTAACCAATCCAGCTGATTGACCAGCCATAAAACTACCGTTATCAAGATCACCATCAAAAACAGCTTTACGTAGCGAACCTAAAGTTAATCTTTCTAAATCTTCTAATTTGGCGTCTCCAAATTTAGTTAAATCTAAATATTCTTTAGCCATTCTATTCTTTAAAACTCTTACTGGCGCTCCAGTTTGTCGGCCAGTAACTACAGTTTCAGTATCTTTTGCCTTAACTACTTTTTCTTTGTAATTTTGGTGAATTGGGCACTCTTCACTAGCTAGTAAAACCGTTCCAATTTGAACGCCTTTAGCGCCTAATATGAAAGCTGCATCTAATCCGCGATGATCAGCAATACCACCAGCTGCTATTACAGGAATATTAACAGCGTCAGCCACTTGAGGAACTAATACAAAAGTTGTGATTTCACCAATATGTCCACCAGCTTCTGTTCCCTCTACAATCAATGCATCAGCACCTGATCTTTCAAGTCTTATGGCAAAAGCCACGCTTGGGACAACAGGAATAACAATTATTCCAGCTTCCTTCCACTTCTTCATATAAACTCCAGGGCTTCCAGCTCCAGTAGTAACTATTTTTACTCCTTCTTCGATAACCAAGTCTGATAACGCCTCAGCATAAGGGCTCATCAACATAATGTTTACTCCGAATGGTTTATCTGTCAAAGCTTTAGTTTTTCTAATTTCATCTCTAACTCTATCTGTATCCCAACCGCCACAGCCGATTAAACCTAAACCGCCCGCATTACTAACAGCACTAGCTAATCTATGATCGGCAATATTCGCCATTCCGCCTTGAATGATTGGATATTTGATTTTTAATAAGTCTCTTAAGTCCATAATATTTCTCCTTTAATACTCAATTAGAGCTCCAGCCCATGTTAACCCGCCACCAAAAGCAACTGTCAAAAACAAATCATCTCTTTTTATCTTCTCACTTCTAATAGCTTCATCAATAGCAATTGGAACGCTAGCAGCTGAAGTATTTCCGTATTTATCAATGTTAATAAACATCTTATCCATATCAATGCCTAAATCTCTAGCACTTTTATCAATAATCCGCAAATTTGCTTGATGAGCTACAATATAACTTATCTCATCTATATCTAACTTGTTTCTTTCTAGTAACTTCTTAATTGTTTTTGGCATTATTCTTGAAGCAAACTTAAAGACTTCACTCCCGTTCATATGAATATGATCTTGAGTACTCACATCATTAACATAAGGGTCTTTAATATCAGGATTTTTTGAGAACAACAAAAAGTCAGTATCACCTTTTGAAGCAGTTAAAACGTCTTTTATTTTATTAGTTTTACTCTTGCCTATAACCATTGCCCCAGCTCCGTCACCAAATAAAACGCAGGTATTACGATCGCGCCAATCTGTTAAGCGACTCAAAACTTCCGCACCCACAATTAAAGCATAATTGAAGGATTCGCTTTTAATCATTTTATCTGCAATTTGGAGCGCAAATATAAACCCGCTACAAGCCGCATTGATATCAAAAGCCATTATATTATCTAATCCTAAGCGAGACTGAAGTAAGTTTGATACTCCAGGAAAAGCATAATCTGAAGTAACTGTAGCAACGATAATCAAATCAATTTTTTCTTTATCTATACCTGAACTTTCAATCGCTCTATTAGCTGCAATCTCTGCTAAATCCAGAGTCGATTGATCAGTAACTATTCTTCTTTCTTTAATACCAGTTCTAGATACAATCCATTCATCGCTTGTATCAACAAATTTTGTCATTTCTTCATTAGTTATAATCTTATCAGGAACGTAACTTCCCGTTCCATATATCTTTGTATATCTCATCTTCTTACCTCTTTTAGATTGTCATAGTTAAATCGCTGTAAAAAACCAAAGTTCCTTACTTTTGCATTTCTTTGATATTGTAACTCGGTCCGAGCTAAACCGCTTAAGTGATAATATGTATCCATAATACATTTCTTGGTTTTTTCAAACGTTAGTTCTGGATTAAAGTGAGCTCCTCCAAATGGTTCTGAAATGATTTCATCAATTATGTCAAAATCTTTTAAATCCGCCGCAGTAATTTTCATTTGTTCAGCCGCTAGCGGTGCTTTAGATGAATCCTTCCAAACAATACTTGCATATCCTTCAGGGCTCAAAATTGAATAAATTGCATTTTCAAGCATTAAAACTTCATTGGCAAAGCCTAAGGCTAAAGCTCCTCCACTACCGCCCTCACCAATAACTACAGCGATTACAGGGACAGTTAATCTACTCATTTCTTTCAAGTTTTCCGCAATAGCGAAACCTTGTCCTCTTTCCTCTGCACCAAGCCCAGGATAAGCTCCCGGAGTATCAATTAGCGTTAAGATTGGCCGGTTAAATTTTTCTGCTTGTTTCATTAATCTTAATGCTTTTCTATATCCTTCTGGATGAGGCATACCAAAGTTTCTTTTGATATTTTCTTCTACAGTATTACCTTTTTGTTGAGCAATAATCGTAAAAACAATTCCATCAATACTTCCAATGCCCCCGATTATACTCTTATCATCTCCGAATAATCGATCGCCATGAAACTCAATAAAATCTTTGGAAAAATAATCGATAAAATCTCTCGATTTTGGTCTTTTTGGATGTCTAGCTAGTAAAACTTTATCCCAAGACGATAGCTTCGTCATTTCGTTCTTCTTAAATTTTTCAACTTCCTCAACTAATTTTGAAACTGATTCTTTGTCTCCTAAGTCACTAATGTTTTTTTCAAGAACTTGAAGTCTTCTTTCCTTATCTAATATATTCATTAAACTGTCCTCCGATGCATATGAAGGATTTGGTGTAAAGTCTTTTTCAAGTCTTTTCTGTTTATAACCTGATCAATGAAGCCCTTCTCCATTAAAAACTCAGATCTTTGGAATCCTTCCGGTAACTTCTGATTAATCGTTTGCTCGATGACTCTCGGTCCAGCAAAGCCAATCAGGGCATTTGGTTCTGATAGAATAATGTCTCCAAGTGAGGCAAAACTTGCGGTAACGCCTCCTGTTGTTGGGTCTGTCAAGACACTTACATAAAGATATCCTAAGCTACTATGTTTCGCTACAGCCGCTGATGTCTTAGCCATTTGCATTAAAGAGAATATTCCTTCTTGCATTCTCGCTCCGCCTGAAGCTGTAAAAATAATAACTGGTAATTTCTTATAAATTGCATATTCAAAAGTCTTAGCAACTTTTTCTCCAACAACGCTACCCATACTACCCATCATGAAATGGCTGTCCATTACACCAATAATACAGGGTTCTCCATATATTTGGCCAAAGCCATAAATATAAGCCTCATCGAGTGAGGTTTCTTTTTTATACTTATTAATTTTTGCTTCATAACCTTCTATATATAGCGGGTTTAAAGTTATATAACCAATTCCTTTTTCCACAAAGGAATCTTCATCTAAAATATATTTAATCCTGTCGATTGCTCTCATACGGAAATGATAACCGCAATTTTTACAAATATAATCATTTTCGATATTGAGCTTCATATTGGTTAATTTCCCACACGAAGGACATTTATCATACAGCCCTTCAGGAATATCTAGATCTAATTCCCGGTTTATTCGGCTTTCTTCATTCATCAAACGAATGTTATGTTTTAACTTCTTACGTTTATTTATTGTTTCACCGATTTTATTCATTATCATCATACTCCAATAATCGTTCTAATTTTAAACTGATGAAAGAAGTATCGAAATTTCCTTTTATGTAATCAGGATTATTCATAATCATATAAAGGAAATTTTGATTTGTATCAATGCCTTGTATAACCAATTCTTCTAATGCAGCTCGCATTTTCTTAACTGCTTCATCGCGATTTTCTCCATGAACAATCAACTTTCCAATCATTGAATCATAGAAAGGTTGAACTGTATATTCAGAAAAAAGTAAAGAATCAAAACGAATTCCATTTCCGGAAGGCACATGTAATAACTTTAGTTTTCCAGGACTTGGTCTAAATCCATGTTTAGGATTCTCTGCGTTAATTCTGCATTCAATACTATAACCGTTAACAACAACATTCTCTTGAGAAAATGAGATTCTCTCTCCTGAAGCTATTTTAATTTGCTCTTTAACTATATCTTTTCCCGTAATCATTTCTGTGATTGGATGTTCAACTTGAATTCTTGTATTCATTTCTATAAAGTAGAAATCATTACCAGAAACTAAAAATTCAATTGTACCAGCATTCTCATAATTTATTGCTCTACACGCTTTCAAAGTTGCTTCAATCATTTTATCTCTTAAGTCATTATCTATTATACCTGGGGCTTCTTCAATTACTTTTTGATTTCTTCTTTGAATTGAACAATCTCTTTGATAGAGATGGATTACATTGTTATATTTATCACAAAGTACTTGAAACTCTATATGTCTTGGATTTGCAACGTATTTTTCTAAATACAAAGTGCCGTCTCCAAAAGCATTTATCGCTTCAGCTTTCGCTGTATTAAAAGCGTTTTTTAAACTTTCTTCATCATTTGCTATTCTCATTCCTCTACCACCGCCACCAGCGCTGGCTTTTACTAAAACCGGATAACCGATTTGTTTAGCTATCTTAATTGCTTCTTCGAGGTTTTTAATTTCGCCTTCACTACCAGGAACAACGGGAACATCGATTTCTATCATCTTATGTCTAGCCCAAGATTTATTTCCCATCGCTTTTATATGTTCACTTTTTGGACCTATAAAAGCAATTCCACAGTCTTCACAAAGCTGTGCGAACTCTGCGTTTTCGCTTAAAAAGCCAAAGCCCGGATGAATGGCTTCAGCACCTGTGTTGATAGCTGCGGAAATTATATTTTCCATATTCAAATATGAATCTTGACTCTTTGCGCCACCAATACAAACGGCTTCATCAGCCAACTGAACATGCAAGCTATCTTTATCAACTGTAGAATATACTGCTACAGTTTCAATCCCCATATACATACAGGTTCTGATAATTCTGACCGCAATTTCACCGCGATTGGCTATTAAAATTTTATGAAACATTTATTCTTCAATTTCCATAATCTTTTGGGCAAACTCTACAGATTGACCATCTAAGACATGAATCTTTTTAATTACGCCACTGATAGGGGATTTAATTTCATTCATAACTTTCATTGCTTCAATGATGAAGAGAACTTCACCTTTTTCGACTCTTTGGTTCAACCTAACAAAAGGAGCTGCATCTGGAGATGAAGCTTCATAAAAGGTTCCAACAAGTGGTGATTCTAAAACATAATAATCATCCTTTGTTTCTTGAACTAAAGGTTGATTATATGATTCGATTATTTTTACTTGATCTTTATTTTGATTATTATCTTTTTCTAGTTTAATATTTAATTCTTTTTCGGTTATTTCTAATTTAGTTAGAGACGACTTTTCAAATTCTTTGATAATTCGTCTTAAAATACGCATATCCATAATTATCTCCCTTTAGAGGTATTGTATCAATTATACAATACTACTTGCTGGTGTTCTCAACTATAAATTGCCAAATTTCTCCTACAGTTTTAAACTTTTGTGCATCTTCATCACTAACTTCTACTTTAAACATATCTTCTATAGACATTACTAACTCAGCTGCATCTAATGAATCAGCTCCTAAATCGGCTACTAGATCAGCTTCCATAGTAATTAATTCATTATCTATTCCTAACGATTCTGATATTAAATTTTGTAAATGTTCAAATTTCATATTTTTTTCCTCCATATTTTAAAATCTCCATAATTTTATCACTCTTTCACATACTTGTCAATTTGTTTTGAATATCAAAATATTTGAATATTAAAATATTTATTAGCGATTGTTTTCTTTTCAGCAGTAGTAAATATTTAACCTAGTGGTTATTACTAAACAATAATTTATGTTTGAGTATCTATATCATCACAAAAAACAAAAAAGCACACATGACTTATGCCAATCTGTGCTTTTCTACATAATCTTTCGATTTAGCGTTAAATATTAACCATTATATAGATGTTGAAAGTCATAGTTGTTAGCGATAATTCTTGACTCTGTTTTTTCATTTTTAATTAATATATCTCCATTTAAAAATATACCTGTAATTTTATATTTTTCATTTTCATATATGATTTCGGTATCTATTATTATCGACATATTCAAATATTCCTTATACATGGAATCTAAATTACTTAAACTATTATAAATATTGATAAAATTCTCAAGTTCATCTTCTACCACAAACTTTTGATTTTTTATTAAAGACATTGATATAGCCTTTTTACTTAAGCCTTCAAAATCAGACTGATTAACATTTAAGCCAACTCCAATTACCAAAGAGTCAATTAATTTTACACCTGTTGTTTCAATTAAAATACCTGCTATTTTCTTATTGTTTACCAAAATATCATTAGGATATTTAATCATTGGATTGATGTCGTGTTTTTCAAGCAGTTTGCAGATTGCAACGGAAGTTTTAATTGTCTCAGCGAAGACATCATCACGATTAATTTGTTGTTTTTTTAAAAAAGAAAAGTAGAGATTTCCCTTAGGACTTATCCAACTGTTTTCTCTTCTTCCTCTTCCTTTTGTTTGTTCCAAGGCATAACATATAGTACCATCAGGAAGGTCGTCAATACATTCTTTTAGATAATTATTTGTGCTATCTAAGATATCGAATTTTATTACATTTTTTCCTATCGCCATAAAAAACCTCACTTATAGTAATGATTATATCATAAAAACAAAAAACCCGGAATTCAAGATTCCAGGTTTTAAAGTTTTTGTTATACTAATTCAATAATAGCCATTGGACATGCATCGCCTTGACGAGGTCCAATTTTATAGATACGTGTATATCCACCATTGCGATCTTGATATTTTGGTCCTAACTCTTTTAGAAGTTTAACCAAAGCATATTGATCATCAATTTTAAGTTCTCTAACAGTTTTTTCGGCAATTCTCGCTGAATTTAAGTCACCCTTTTTAGCTAGAGTAATCAATTTTTCTACTGTTCTTCTAATTTCTTTAGCTTTAACAACAGAAGTTTCGATTTTTCCATGCATAATAAGTTGTGTAGCCAAATCACGAATTAGTGCTTTACGATTAGCGCTATTACGATTAAGTTTTGTATATCCTCTACTCATGATTTCCTCCTATCGATTAGTGTTTAGCTAAGCTTAAATTCATTTCTTCAAGCTTTTGCTTAACTTCTTTCAATGATTTTTTACCAAGATTTCTAACTCTCATCATGTCTTCTTCACTCTTTTCAATCAATTCACCTAAAGTGTTGATTCCTGCTCTTTTTAAGCAGTTGTAAGAACGAACTGAAAGGTCTAAATCTTCAATTGGTTTTTCTAAGTTTCTATTGGTTTCTTCAGTTTTTCTTTCCACCATATAATCTTCTTCAACTTTTGCTTCAGATAGATCGATAACAGTTTGTAGGTGGTCGATTAACATTTTTGAAGCTGTACCGATAGCGTCTTTAGGGTTGATTGAACGATTTGTCCATACTTCTAGGATTAATTTGTCATAATCGCCAGAATCATCAACTCTTGTTTTTTCAACTGTGTAATTAGCTCTTGTTATTGGTGTATAAATACTATCAATCGCGATGTCATTAACGTCATCAGTGTATTCTGCATTTTGTTTAGCGTTGACATAGCCATTTCCACGTCTAGCTTTCATATGCATTCTTAATGTTCCTTTATTGACATGGCAAATATAATGATTAGGATTCATTATTTCTACTTCTTCATCACAAACGATATCTGAAGCGAAGACATCTCTTGGTCCTTCTACAGATATTTCCAAATGTTTTTCAACATCTGACTCTTCATTGTCAATTGATAATATAACACCTTTTAAGTTTAAGATGATGGTTGTAACATCTTCAACCACACCCTCAACCGGTGTGAATTCATGTACTACGTTTTCAATGTTGACATTGACAATTGCTGCACCAGGTAATGAAGACAATAAAACTCGTCTCAAAGAATTACCTAGAGTGATACCGTAACCTCTTTCAAGAGGTGAAATAACGAATTTACCATAATTATCTTCGATTTCTACAGTTTCTGTCTTAGGTTTTTCGAATTTCAAGTCCTTCATAAATTACCTCCTACCCACGTGGTCGTTTTGGTGGACGACATCCGTTATGTGGAACTGGTGTAACATCTTTAATAGCTGTAATCTCTAGTCCTGCAACTTGTAAACTTCTAATAGCTGCTTCTCTACCTGGTCCTGGTCCTTTAACTTCTACTTCAACTCTAACAACACCGTTATCCATAGCGGCTTTAGCGGCTGCTTCAGATGCTAAACCGGCTGCGAAAGGCGTTGATTTACGGCTACCTTTGTAACCGATAGCTCCTGAAGAACTCCATGAAATAGCGTTTCCTTTAGGATCAGTAATTGTGATAATTGTATTATTGAAAGTCGAATGAATATGTGCGATCCCTAACGGAATGTTCTTTTTCACACGACGTTTAGTTCTTACATTACGTGCCATTTAATTCATTTCTCCCTTCTTATTTCTTCTTATTAGCTACAGTTTTTCTAGGACCCTTACGTGTTCTAGCGTTGTTACGTGTGTTTTGACCACGTGTAGGTAAACCTTTACGATGTCTTAAACCACGATAACTTCCGATTTCTTGAAGACGTTTGATGTTCATTGCAACTTCACGTCTTAAGTCACCTTCAACTGTAAACTTTTGAACTTCTTGACGAATTTTTACGATTTCTTCATCAGTTAAGTCTTTAACTCTTGTATCTTCTGAGATACCACAAGCTTTTAAAATTTCTT
>CAZMMT010000007.1:0-3936 GCA_964567465.1 uncultured Candidatus Izemoplasmatales bacterium
CTTCATCTAAATCAACATATGAATTTGGTAACCAAATAACAGAATCACTATAAAACTCAAGTTCTTTACCAACGCCTTTTAAGCTCTCTAAAATATGATCTAAATCACTTGGTGTGCCAATCACTGTCAAAACATCTTCATCAGCTTCTAAACTTTCAACTTCACATTCATTTTCCATTAAAGCTTCTAAAGCTTCATCTTCAGTTAAACCGCTGAAAGTTACATACGCACAATATTTATAAAGATAAGATACTGAATTTTGTACCCCTAGACTACTTCCAGTTTTTGTAAAGCAAGATCTAACTTCACCAAAAGTCCTGTTAACATTATCAGTAAGACATTCAACTATCAGCGTACATCCGCCAGGACCATACCCTTCATATCTTACTGGAGAGTAATCTTCACCGATTCCACTCTTAGTTTTTTCAATGTTACGTTTTATTACATCAGCTGGAACTTGATTTTGTTTCGCTCTTTCAATAACTCTTTTTAAGTTTAAGTTACTGTCAGGATCTGGTCCGCCTGTTTTAGCAGCCATATATATTTCTTTACCAAATTTTGCATATAATTTTGATTTTACTGCAGCTGTTTTCTCCATAGCTGCTTTTCTTACTTCATGTGCTCTTCCCATTTTATTTCACCTTTTTTATTTTAGTATCGTCTGGATTCAGTTCAACTGCATCCATTTTTTTAAGATGACCTAAGCCACGCTTAAAAGCGCTCTTGCTCATCTTGAATACCTGATAAATCTCGTCAACGTCACTCTTATCTGAAAAAGGCATTTCGCCATCGTTATCGAGCAGGTATTGATAAATGATATTGGCGTCCTTATCCAACATCAATTCCTTTTGGGCTATTAAAGTCCCAGTATAATTATATTCGTTTTTAGCTAAGATTCTAACATTCAGTTTTTGACCGATTCTCGGCAAATCACGGTAATTGTTCTTATGGATAAAAACCTCAGTTCCATTTTCCGTAAAGCCAATAATTCCATTTTCTAAATATAACAAATGATAGATATCATAATATTCTTTAACAAGTAATTCTTCATCAGATTCATACATATCACGCATGTCTTGACGCGTTAAAAGATGGGCAAACAATCTTCCGTGTTTTTCTTTCATCGTCACGAAAAGCTTATCATTAGGCTTAGGCCAAAGTCTATGGCTCTTGGGCAAATCGTCTATTGACAATAACAAATCTTTGACCATTCCATAATACAAAAAAGCCCCGTAATTATAATTAGTAGAAACAACATTTAAAAGTGCTGTTTCACCAATACTTACAGATGGAGGTTTAGTGGAAGCTGTTATTCTTGCTTGATTATCGTCATACAAAAAAACATCGATTAATTCACCGATCTCATAAGCTCTTTCTGCTTCCTTTTTATGTAAAAATATTTCTTGTTCCCCGTCAGTCAAAATATAACTGATATCGGCTTCTCGTTTTACTTCCAAACGATTGATTTTTCCTAATTCTATAACCAAAAGAAGTCCAACTCCATTCTACTGTAACATTATAACAAAAAAAGAGAAAGTTGTCTATAAACTTTCCCCTTTAACACCACTATTTCTAAGTTATCTTTCATTCTTTTCTTTTTCAATCACTGGGATTGAATTATATCTAAATTTTCTAATAAAGTCCCTAATTGATAATTCAGAATACTCATAACCTTTTTCGCAAGCTTTAACAATATAATTCAAGTATAAACCTAAAACATCTCGTTCTTCATAAGCTTGCATTGCAAAGACAACATTATATCTTTTATCAATAACGATATATTGTTTAAACATCCCTGCAGCCATCTGATAATTGTTCGCAATCCAGAATTGATAGCCATAATAAAACGGTGTTCCTGGTTCAGCTACTTGCTTATCAAGAGCTTTTTCTAAATACCCCTTAGAAACAATTTCTTCATCTTCCCATGTGCCGTCATTTAAGATTAACAATCCAAATCTAGCCATATCCTGTAAACTGATTTCTAATCCGGTGCAACCAAATGTATATTCTCTAACACTATTCCAAGCTGGTTTTTCCATACCAATTTTCTTGTATAAATACTCATTCAAAAAGTCATTCATGTTTTTGCCAGTAACCTTAGTGACAATCGCAGAAAGCATAAAACTTGCAAAATTACTATACATGAAAACAGTTCCTGGTTCTGAAGTTAACGGTGTATTGAAAAAGATTTCAAATGGATTGTCACTAGGAGTTAGATCCTTAAACAAATCCTTCTCTTGACCTACAGTCATTGTGAGTAAATGTTTAACCTTTAAACCTTCGTATTCTTTAATATAATCCTTAACTTCTTCACTAAAGTAGAATAAAACAATATTTTCTAAATCAACTAAACCCTTATCGACTAGAATGCCGATAGCAACTGAAGTGAATGATTTGGAAACTGAGTAAACATTATTTTTACTCTCGGGATTAAAATCATGAGCATAAGCTTCAAAAACCTTTGAGCCATCTTTGACTAGCATCATTGAGTGGATGTTGTATAATTCATCTTCAATCTTGTTGAACATATCAACAATCAAGCCCTTATTAACATTAGCTTCTTTACAAGATTTCTTGTTGAAATCCTCCTTGGGAAAAATCATCATTAATTCACCTATCCTTTTATATATTATTTTTTATTAATTCTTGATAGAAGTCACATGCTTCTACAAGTGATTTAATCTTAATTGATTCGTTGTTACCATGCATCTTCTTCAATTCTTCATTATCCATTCTGACTGGTGAAAATCTAAGATTTGCATCACTTACTTCACTATAGAACCTACAATCAGTTCCCCCTAACATTACATAAGGACTGACAAGTGCATCGGGAAAACAATTCTTTATAATTGATTCTAAGTACTTATAGCCTTCACCATTAATATCTACCATACTTGAAGTATCGCGTTTAGAAACAATTTCGGCTTCGATATCATACTTTTTAGCGATTGTTTTAATTACTTCAAAACTCTCTTCAACATTTTGAATTGGATGGGTTCTAAGATTTGCGATCACATAAGCCTCTGCTGGTATAACATTTTCTGCATCTGAACCCTTCATCATCGTAAAAGCAATGGTAGTTGAAAGTAATGCTCTACCAAACGGACTAATCTTTGGTAACATCCAAGTTAGTAATCCTTTAAAAAGCCATAGATTACCAAATAGATATTTATAAATTCCCTTCATTGAAGGTGCAGCGGTTTTAAATAAAGTTTCTACTTCAGGTATCATTCTAGTTTTAAATGGAAAATGATTTTCGATATCTGTAACCAACTTTGCAAGCCTTGCTACAGGAGTATTTTTCGGTGGGGTTGATGAATGTCCGCCAAAACTCTTAGCCGTTAATTTGATATCAACATAGCCCTTTTCCAAGATTCCAACTACTGCCATCGGTCTTTTTAATGAAGGTAAAGAATTGCTTAATACCGTTCCGCCTTCATCAACTACTAAGAAAGGTCTAACATTGTTTTTCTTCAACCATTCAACTGTTAAACTCGCACCGAAACCAGATGTTTCTTCATCAGTTGAACTAGCTAAATAAACATCATTTAAAGGAACATATCCTTCTTTGATTAACTCTTCACAAGCTTGATAGAACGCAAATACGGTTGACTTTGTATCAAGCGTACCGCGGCCAAATATTTCCTCTCCGACGATCTCGCCGCCGAAGGGTTCGTAATCCCAAGAACTATCAACTACTGGAACGACATCAATATGACTCATCAAAAGGAGCGGTTTATCACTTGATTTTCCTTTCCATTTTAAAATAATTGATTCGCCTTTAAATTCTTTAACTTCCATTTGTGAAAACACATTTGGAAATAGTTCTCTCATTACATTTTTTAATTTAATAAAGACGTCTTTATTATCAATTGTTTCATCATAAGAGATAGTCTTAACCTTAATCATTTCTTTAAACTTTAAGGCATACTCTTC
>CAZMMT010000007.1:4036-26547 GCA_964567465.1 uncultured Candidatus Izemoplasmatales bacterium
TGCAATCATATCAATATTCCCTTCTTAAATTAACTTCTTTTGCCATAATATCCTTGCGACTAAAATTGTAATTAAAGCTAATAAGACGATTACAATAACAATATTACCATAAACAAAACTTGGCGCTACTATACTTAGTATTATAACAAATATTAACGGCGCGATTATGAGTTTTAAATGATTTTTAAAGTATTTATACCCTAAAGCTCCAAAAAGCGCTGATACGACCCAATTAAAAGCTGGAGCTAATACTGGAGAATTTAAGAAAGGTTTAAGCGGTGTTAACATCAGCACTCCTAAAGTCATAATAACAACAGTTGTGATTGAAGAAAAAGCAACAGCGATTGTAGAAACAATTTCATTCTCTTCCGTATTGATCTCAGTTCCAACAATTTCCTTTGCATTCATAACGCAAGGAATCTTTAAATTAACTAAATTACCGGTAATAAAAGCAAGATATGTCCCACTCGTTCCTAAGATTGGTCCATAAGTTAAAACCTCAATTATTCCCCCTGGTAAATAAATCAAAGAAAGCGTCGCTATTCCAACTAACAATTTTTGATTATTTGGCGCTACTCCGGTCGCAAACCAGATCACAAACGGCACTACTAGCATTACACAAATGCCAATAACTGTAAAAATTCTACCTTTAAAATGCATCTCTTCACGATAGTTTTTCATTAGTAGATACCTCCTAAGCCAAACAATACCGCCAGAGTCATTCCTAAAATCATTGAAAGCGATAACTGGAAGTTTTCCAGCCACCTTTGATTCTTCTTATTGACAAGATAATCAAAGAAAGCCATAAAGATAAAACTCGAAACAAACACAATCAATGGTACAAACGTCGTCTTATCAAGCATATTACCCGTATAAGCCCCATCAACTACTTCTTTAACCTCATAATTAATCATTTTAGCGAAAGCATCTCCGAAATAAGCAGAGATTAAACCGATGAAAACCGATTGAAAGATTAATCCAGAGAAACTCTTCTTATCACTGACATTAACCTTATCCACAAACTTCTTTTGATATTTCTTAAAGAAGAATAAAGCGAATAGACTCCCCCAAATAATCGCTATCGTCATCACAAAAGCAATCGTTACGAAGTTTTCAACTGTAAGCGAAGCTACAGTAACTCCATCAGCCGCAACACTAACTGCCATCAGTTCATAATGCAAGGCTCCTAAAACGCTTAGTCTAATCCAAGGTAGCGGCACGCCTAATAAACCTGCCATTGTAATAACGCCAATAAAGATTCCTATTGAAGGTAAAATCGAAAAGCTCACGCTTGATACAACAACCTTCTTAATCTTTTCCTTAGGCATTTCAAGCTCTTTAGAACGTTTATAAGCTTTATAAGCAAAATAAAGCGAACCACCGATAATAAAAACGGTAACGATAAATCCCATTAAGTAAAGCCACCATGCATCTTTAACCAATGCTACATCACTCAAAAAGTATAAGTTTAACATATTTCCCCCAAGCACTTTTATTTTATATCAATTATTTTACTTTGTTTTAAATATTAAAACAACCAACAACCGCGATAAACATCAAAAAAACTATAGAATTTTCTTCTATAGTTTATTTTCTCATTGTTAAACGCATTACTGCCGGTTGAAACTGTAGTTCGGCTGATTTCTTCAGTAACTCAACCGATCTAATCTTATTTGCCATTATCCCATGAAGACCTTCTTCATAGACAATACTCATCTTAAATAATTCTTCACCGTCACTTGGTTTTTCACAAGCCTTATTAAGCCAATACATTGCGCGTCTTTCTTCTGTATCTTTTAAGATATCATACATTCTTACACTTGCCTTAGAAAAACCTTTTTCCGCAGCTAGTTCATACCAATATCTCATAACCTTTTTCGACGCTTCACTAAAGCCATCATATGCATGCATATCACCAAGCATTTGCATCGCGTATAAAACATTTACTTCCTGAGCTAAAGGACTATTTATGTAATCAATTAACAACTGCTTTACTTCAAGGAAGTTCTTATCTAATTTCTTCTTAGAAATTTTTGAAGCGGTAGTTTCATCATAGATAATCTGGGCTAATTTATACTTAGCTCCGGTATTACCATTTTCAATTGCTTTTAACAAATTCTTCTTAGCTAATTCCTTATTAGGATTAACCCCAATACCTTTTTCTTGAAAAACGCCAAGCCAATAAAAACTAGCACCATTACCAAGCTCACTAGCCTTAGTCATAAACTGTAAAGCTAACCCGTCATTAGCATTTTTGATCTGTTTTCTATAATGTAGTAAACCAAGATTAATCAACGATTCAACTTCATTGCTTTTAGCTGCTTCAAGATAAAAATCTCTAGCTCTTTGAAAGTCAACAACTACCCCTTTACCTAATCTATACATATCTCCTAAAGCATTCATTGCTTTAGAACTACCTCTATTTGCGGCTATTTCCAAATAATCCTTAGCTCTTTCAAAATCAATCACAACACCTTGACCATACATATAAGACAAGCCCATTCCTAAATAACCATCGGCTTCATCTAAACTATATAGTACCTTAAAATACTTAATTGATTTTTCAAAGTTTATCTTGGTAAAATCATTACCGTTATAATAAACATTCGCTACTCTTTTAAGTGCTTCAACATCATCTAGTTGCGCTAAGATTTCATCATAATAAAAGAGCATTTCTTGACAATATAAATCTGACTTCTTCTTTAAGTAAACATGAGGCGTCTGATAAAGCGTCTTTAAATACTTAATAGCATTTAAACTCTTATTAACTGCAGCTTTATCCAAATAGAAAAACGCAGTTTCTGCATCATTCTTAACCGATTTACCATTTAATAACAAATATCCTAAATGATACATTCCCTCAATATTCCCGCTAGTAGCGCTTCTTTCAAATAATTCTAAGGCTTTCTTCTCATTCTTAGATGTACCAATCCCTAAGAGGTAATATTGACCTAATAAATGATATGCATCAGTTTCATTTAAATTAGCAGCTTCTTCCATCATCTTAAAAGCTTTTTTCTTATTCTTCTTAACACCAATACCGTTTAAATACATATCGCTTAATTTTACAAAGGCTAAAGGATAACCCATAAGTGCACTTTTTTCATAATAAGTAAAAGCTTGAGACTCATTCATCTTAGCTAAGAAATATTTGCCGACATTGGCTAACCCAACCGGATTGTTTTGATCAGCTGCTCGTTTGTAATAGGTAAAAGCTACTTCAATATTCTTATCAATACCTTGCCCATAAAAATATTGATCGCCGGTTTCATTTAATTCTTTAGGTGTCATTTGATTATTCATCATCAATACCCCCTTAACTCTTTCAATGCTTTTAGACTTGGCTCATGCTCAAGACTTGAGGCCATCTCATAATACTCCGCAGCTAAAACATAGGAAGAATCAACACCTTCACCATTCTCAAAAGTCTGCCCAATTAAATAATAAATCTCAGGCTCTTTATAAGATTCATATCTTTTTAAAACCTTATAAGCTGATCCTAAATCTTTATCAACACCAATGCCATCCTTATAGATTTCATACATCAATGAAATCGCTGGTAAAAACCGTTCTTTAGCCGCTGCCTCTAAATATGGCAATGCTTCCTCAACCATTTTTTTACTTACTAAAGCCCTACCCGCATTAAACAAATCTTGGGTAGTTCTCATATCGGTTTTACTCTTAGTGCCAATAATTCTAAAATGATTCATCGCTTCAACAGATCCAGCTAAAAGCGCTTTATTCAACCACTTATAAGCATTGTTTAAATCTTTCTTTAAACCTTCGCCACTATAGTAAAACGAACCGATTTTATACATCGCAAAAGCATTGTTTTTCTTCTGCAAATCATTATAAATTTTAATCGCATTAGTAACGCTCTTAGGAACGAACTTGCCCGTTTCATAAAAGTTAGCGATTCTAAGCAGTGCATTTTCACTGTGAGAAGCTGCTTGATAAAGTTTAAAAGCTTGTTCGTAACTCTTATCAACGCCTCTGCCTTCTTCATACATTTTTCCAAGCATGTAAATGCCTTCTTCATGAAGACCTTCCCAAGCTAATTTAAAATTGGCAAAAGCGAGATTTTCATCAATCTCGACATATAGCCCATAATAATACATTAATCCTAAATAATAAGCCGCTTCAGGACTTTCTCTGTTTATCTTTTTAAGAAGATTAAATGCTTCTTTATAGTTTTTAGCTACAAAGAATTCTTTTGCCCGTTCTACAAGATCAATACTTGCCATCTACATCAACCCCTCATGTACATTTATTTTATCACAAAACTATTTCTTTCAACACTCTATCTGTCAATGAATATAGAAATAATTGCACCGGTTTATCTGACTTTGTCTTCAAGTAGTTATAATAACCCATCAACTGTCTCTTATATGCACTATCTTCAATATTCTTTAATTTATAATCTAAAGCAACAATCTTCAAATCATCAATTATTAAAAGGTCAATTATCCCTCTAAAAACTCCTTGATCTGTTTCTTCATAGAACTCATATTCCCTATAAAACTTTGGATTCCTTAATTTTTTAAACAAACTACTTTCGACTAACTCTTCAATAGCATGTTTTACAAAATCCGGATAAGTTGAAATAGATAGAGCAACATTATTAAAATCTACCATCTCTAAATACTTATGGTACTCACTACCACTTTCAAGCAAACGAATCGTCTCATCATCTAAAATATCCGTTATCTTCTTGGAATAACTAGTTCTTTCAACTTCTTCTTTAGCAAAATCCAAACGATTTAATTTAATAACTTTGTTAGTCTCATTTATAGTTTTTTGTTCTAACTCTAGATCATCTAACTCAAAATCAACTAAGTCTCTTTCATCGAATTTTAAAGTTTGATGCAACAAAATACTAAATGACTTAACTGTCTTAAACTCATCAATGTCTTCCTTATAATCTAAAACTAAAACAAGTTCATTAACTGCTCTAGTCATCGCTACATAAAGAAGTCTTAACTTCTCTGATAAATCCTCTTTATCAACATCATTAAATAAAAGTTTCTGCATAAAATTTGGATAAAAACCATCCAAATAAGACTTAGTAAGAATCCCTAAATCTTTATTAAAGATAAACGGTGATTTATTCTCCGGATTATGAAACTGTTTATATAACCCAATCAAATATACTAAAGGAAACTGTAAGCCTTTAGACTTATGCATCGACATCAACTTAATCGCATTAATATCGTTTTTCTTTTCTTTATACTCAATATCAAAACTACTGTCTTCAATAATTTCTTCTAGATATAAAATTAAATCTTTATACTCAAACTCTTTTAAACTCTTAACTTTCATTAAGAAGAAATCAATCTTTTTTTCACTCTCTTCAGGGTTTTCAAGACTTGCTAGGTGCTTGTAAATTTGCAAATTTTTATAAATCGCTTCGATTATATCACTATTTGGAAAGTCCCAAGCTTGCGCGATTATATCTAAAATATCCGTATGGATTTTATTCAAAGATTCATAAGTTTCTAGTTTGTTTAAATCAGCTAAACTTAATACATTTTCCTTTACTAAAAAATCAATTATTTCTTCATCTTTAATCTGATAAACAAACGATCTCGCTACCCCAAAAAGCGAAGATTTAAAATTATTCCTAAAATATTCTTCGTCTTTAAAACAATAAATTAGCCTCAATATCTCAAAGATAAAACGGATCTCATCACCAGCGAAAAACGGTTTATCGTCATATAGTTCAACCGGAATATTATACTTGCTTAACTCTTTTAGATAGATATTAAAATCAGTTTTTTGTGATACTAATATCGTAATATCCTTATATTCTAACTTTCTAAAAGCTTTCTTCTTTAAATCATAGATTACTTCGTTTCCATTAACTCTAGCAGTTATATCTTTGGCGACTAAAACAGCCTCAACATTTGCTTTTTCTAAGTCTGGATAAACTTCACTTATTTTATCAAAATCATAAAGCTTAGTTTTAAAAGCTCCTTCTTGGTGAAGTAAAGATTTATCATCATAACCACTGATTAAGACTTGTTTACCTTCATAGTCAACACCGCCAACTTCAGTAGTCATAATCTGTTTAAAGATCTTATTGATGCTATCTAAAACATATTTATTCGATCTAAAGTTTTCTTGTAAGAAAATTGCCTTACCAGAAAGCTTATTAAGGTACTCATCATAGATTCGCATAAAATTCTTGGGATTAGCATTTCTAAACCTGTAAATTGATTGTTTGACATCGCCAACCATAAAGACGTTTTCATTCGCGATTAAACTGATAAAGCGATCTTGAAGATCATTGGTATCTTGATACTCGTCAATTAGAATTTCCTTGATTTGATTTTTAAACTTGATTCTTACATCCTCAAACTCTTCAAAGAGTTCAATCGCAAAAAACATAATATCGTCAAAAGAAAATAGTTTTTCTTCTCTTTTTATCTTCTCAAAACTCTTCAAATAATCAGAGACAATTTCTAGTAGCATTTTCGCCCCAAAACTGCTCATCTTAAAATTGCTTATAAGTTCTTTTTTGTCACTCGCAAATAAACTCTCAAAATCAATTCTTAACTTCTTAATCTGGTCGATAATCTTTGGCTTTTCCGTATCTTTGTTTCGCGGTTTTGTTGGAAAACTGATGCTTACTAAACCAGTTAGAAAATCATCACCAGATTTTTTTAACAAATCTTTTATGATTTCTTCTACTTCATTTAAATAGTTTTGATATTCTAAATCAACAAAATTAGCTTCATTATTAAAATATTTATCAAATAAAAGATAATTTTTTCTTAATTGTTCCTTAACACTATCAATATATTCATCAGCCTTAGCTTCTAAAAACATTTCGTTTAAATAAAAACTATCATAATTTTCAATTAACTTAAAGTAATCCGGTCGCTTTCTAAAAGCTTCACCAATAACATAAACGCTCTCTTCTAACCAATTATCACTTTTCGAAAAATACATCTTAAAGAATTGTAAAAACTCAGGATCCTTCGCTAGATAATAATCTTTAAGCACATCCTTAATCAATTGTTTCTTCCTTGAAGTAATAATAATTTGATCATTAATGCCAATATTACTGTCAAGTCCTAATAAGTAATGATATTCCTTAACCAGTCTTAAAGTGAATGAATCAAACGTCGAGATAATCGCATTATCTATTCTTTCAATTTGTTCTTTTAGTTTAAGTTCATAGATATCATTAACAATCCTTGATTTCATTTCCGCAGCCGCAGCTTCAGTAAAGGTTAAAACAACTAAGCTATCGATAAACATACCATCTTTAAGCATTTCGATGACTCGCTCTTTTAACACTCCAGTTTTACCTGAACCCGCACTAGCACTAACTAATACATTACTTCCGCGTGCATGAATCGCTTCTTTTTGACTATTCGTAAAACCCATATTACTCACCACCTAGAAGCTTATTCTTTGAATAACAGATTGAACCGAACTTACAGTATTTACAAGCAATATAGCTTTTGCTCTGTTGATCATAATCAACTAAAAGCGGATAAATCTTAAAATCACCCGACTTGATTCCTTCTGCCATTCGTTTTATTCTACTTTCGGTATCTTTAAGTAACTTATCCATATCTTCTTTACTAATAACCGTATTAGCATTGTTCTTTAGAGTTTCATCTTGTTTAATCTGGACTCCGACAATCTTTGACTCCGTTGGATCAATTCTTCTAACAACGCTTGCTAAATCAATAACCATTCCTTTCATCCTATAATCAAGTACTTCACCACGTTTTTCTTTCTTTAATGAAGTTTCTTGATAAAGCATAGCTGCTGGTTGATATTCATTATATTTCTTCTTTAAAGCATAAAGATAAAGCGGAAGTTGAATATTATAATCTTTATCCAAATCTTCTCTTTTAAAATCTTTACCGCTATATTTATAATCGACAACTAAGAAGTACTTATATGTTTCATCAAACATAACCTTATCAACAATTCCGCTTATATTAAATACTTCATCAAATGGTTGTTTGATGGAATGTTCGGTTAAGATTTTATTGAAACTTGTTGATTGATGGAAATCATGAACTACTGTCTTAATCATTTCCACATTATCTCTAATTACTTCTTGGTAAACTTCATATTTATAAGCTTCGTCTTCAGGGAAGTTAAATTCATTCATAATTGTTTCTAGATTATAATCACCTGTCTTTAAAAACACTTCTAAAGCTCGATGGGTAACATTACCAATGTAGGTAAAAATGTTTTCTTTAAAGTCATCAATGTCAAGCAAAAACCCTAACAGATAACTGAAAGGACACTTTGCATAGCTTTCTAATTTATAAGCACTAAGCGTATTCTTCTTCTCAATCAAACGCTTTAACAAATCCTTATCTATACCGCTAAAATAGGGGATATACCGATAATATTTATCTTTAACGGTATTGTGCAAATTTTCTAAATCAACTGATTTAATATTATATTTATCATACATAAATCTTTTCTTCGCATAATCTAAGACAAGTAAGTCATCTAGATAAGTTGAACTACCAACTGTGTATTCATAATCAACGATTTTAATCTCACGGTTTAAATCTAAATTAGCTTCTCTAGTTTTCTCTAAAACAGTTTTTGGCATCACTAAAATCAGTTTATCAATCGCTTTTAGAATTGATTCGGTATTTTCCAATTCATACTTACTCAATAAATGCGATGAAGGATAATTAATCTCTAGAGCTTCGCTGTTGCTTAAATAATCATTATCTAAATACTTCTTTGGAAATACCTCATCATAATAATTCATTAAGATGTAATAATGGTCACTCCTTGATATCAAAGCATTAAAAGGAATAATCTCTATTCCGTTATTATAAACATTACTTTTAGTTTTTAACTTCTTTAACTCGTGAATAAACACTTCGAGATTAGATTTAATAAGGTCTGAACTATATGAGTTAAATAATCTAATGACTTCATTTAAAGCTAAATCGCCTAGTTCTTTTATATACTCAACGGTTGTTTCATATCCTTGACTCCTAAGCATTTTAATAACTTTGGTCATAAATGGATAATCTATTAGAGATTTACTCTTATTGAGATTAACAGGAATTAAGGCATCGTTAAACAATTTCAAAAGCGTTAAATCATCTTCTTCAAATGAATTAACAACATGAATTTTATTTAGATCTATTCCTTTTTCAATCAACCCGATTACTTCTTCAAATACGGCATAAGCCATATCTTGTGAGTCTAAAGCTTTGATTAATTTAATTGGTGACGTCTTAAAATCATTGATTACTAATTTATCTTTTTCTCCCTTTAAAAATCCAGGAACAAAACTATCATTAACTGCGTATATTTTATTAAAAGTGGTACTAGATTCATGAATAATCTTTTCTTTGATTAAAGCTTTCTTAATTTCCGCTAGTTTCTTTATCTTTTCATTTTGATAATCCTTAAAACAATCGATATAATCAAAATACTTTTTAATTCTATCTGCCAAATAAGGTTCAATACCAAATTCTTTCTTCAAGTAGAAAGGATAACGCTGATCAAACTTTATAAATGAATAGCTAGAATTATAAAACTTCAAGTCTAAAAATACTTGATTTACACTCAAGTAGTTTAGTACTGACAGTTTATCTTGATTACTCGCAATCAATAGCGAAAACTCATCTAAATTTTTCAATAAATCCATAACTTTCACCTAATGAATATTATATCATAAACTTCCATCTGAAAAACTTAAAAACAAGAAATTTCTGTAAAGAAAAAACCCCTAAATTATAGGGGTTTATAAGAAAAGCTTATTAAAGTTTATTCAATTGCAATATATTTCTTTGTTTTAACGTTGGTGCCTTCTTTTGGGACAAATACTTTTAGTGTGCCTTTATCATATTCTGCTTTGATATCTTCTTCAGCTATTTCTTCACCGACATAGAAACTTCTAGCGCAAGTTCCTAAGAATCTTTCTCTTTTTAAATAGTGTAGATCTTTCTTTTCTTCTTCTTTTTCTTTCTTGGCTTCAATAGTTAAATAACCTTTTTCTAAAGAGATTCTGATGTCTTCTTTATCGAAACCAGGAACATCAATTTGGAGTTCATATCCTTTTTCTAGTTCGAGAATGTCTGTTTTCATACTCGCACTCACGTTTCTAGTAGCTGGTTGGAAAAAATCATCGAAGAAATCATCGAAGAATGATAAAGAATTGTTTCTTTTAACTAATTTTGTCATAATAATTCCTCCTTATTAAATTCAATAATTAGCACTCTCTTATCCCGAGTGACAATTATATTATAACACATATTTTAGCACTGTCAAGTCCTAAGTGCTAATTTTTTTATAAAAAATAAAAAAAGCCTAAATTAAGGCTTTCTTTCTATTCAAACACACCGGTAGAAAAGTATTTTTCTCCCGAATCAGGAAAAATCATACAAACTTTTCCAGACTTAACTTTATTTGTTTTTAGATACTCGATTGTTCTTGCAAGGCAAGCTCCAGAACTAATTCCGCCACTAATTCCCTCTAACTTCGGTAAGAGTTTAGTAAAGCGATAAGCATCTTCATCTTTAACCCCTAAAATCTCATCGACAAACTCACTTTTAAAGTTTTCCGGTATAAACCCTGGTCCAATGCCTTGAATCTTATGCGGACCCTTAACTCCGCCGGATAGAACCGGTGAATAAGTTGGCTCTATTGCGATAATCTTAGTTTTCTTATGATTTTCTTTATAATACTTCCCGATCCCACTAACCGTACCACCAGTACCAACAGTAATAAAAATGTAATCTAAATCATTTAGATCCGCTTCAATTTCCTTTGCGGTTTTTAGATAATGAGCAAGGGGATTATGAGGATTTTTAAACTGTGATGGTTTAATGCTTGGTTTGATTTCTTTCAGTAATCCTTCAACTAGCTGATCTGAGCCTTTAATCCCTTCTTCTCCCTTTGTAAGAATTACTTTAGCACCATAATGTTTTAAAACATCTATTCTTTCTTTTGAAACTGTTTCTGGCATCACGATAATAACATTATTTCCATAATACGCTCCAACCATCGCAATTCCAATTCCAGTATTACCACTGGTTGATTCAATTAAAGTATAAGTGCTATCAATTAGCAATTCTTCATACATTCTTTTAATCATCTCAAAAGCCGGTCTAACTTTAACGTTATTAGCCGGATTGAAACTTTCAAGCTTTGCGTAAAGCTCTACTTCAAGATCAAACAAGTCTTCAAACTTCTTCAATCTAACAATCGGCGTATTGCCGATTGTCTCTAAAATATTATTATAAATTGCCATTAGCCTTATTCTCCCTTAACAAGAGTTCATTCTCCTTATTAATCACGACTGTATTTTTTTCAATACTACGAGTGATAAAAACATTTGAACCAATAACTGAGTTTTCACCAATTACCGTATCCCCACCAAGAATTGAAGCGTTAGCGTAAATAGTCACATCATTTTCTATTGTTGGATGACGTTTAGTGCCTTTAAGTTTTTGACCCTTTCTTAAACTCATAGCTCCTAAAGTCACACCTTGATAAATCTTCACATTATCACCGATAATGGCAGTTTCACCAATCACAACTCCGGTACCGTGATCAATAAAGAAGCTTTCGCCAATAACAGCTTTAGGATTGATATCAATACCAGTTACTTTATGAGCGTACTCACTCATCATTCTTGGAATTACTTGCACGCCGATTTTATCTAAGCAATGAGCAATTCTGTAGATTGTAATTGCATATAACCCTGGATAAGATATGATAACTTGATCCAAATTAAAAGCTGCAGGATCGCCATTAAAATGAGCGAGCGCATCTTTATAAGCAAACTTCCTTACATCAGGGATATGATTGATAAAATCAACGCAAAGCGTACATGATTTCTCAGCTAATTGTCTTGATTTTTCCGCGTCAGCTAAATAGAGTAAAGAATATTTAATCTGAGTCTTTAGTAATTTATGCAGTTTCTTAACAACTCTTGTAGTATGTCTAACACTTGGCACTTCACTTAAATGTTTATCGGAGAAATAACCAGGAAAAATTAATTCCCTAGTAAGTTCAATAATTTTTTCAATTTCTTTTGCTTGAGGAATCTTGCAAGAACAATGATCTTTTTTAATCATTACACTCTTATAAGATTCTCTAATTGCGTTTACTTGTTTAGTCAATTTCATATGTATAACCTCACCTTATTCCACTATTAATTATAACATATACCTCACAAATAAATCGTTATTACGCAAATAAAAATGCATAAAAGCGTTTACCTTTATGCATTATATATGTCAATCAAAATTTCTTGCATCTGCTTTAAACTTTTTTCTCCCGCAACTCTTCTTATTTCCTTACCATCTTTAAAAAATATCAATAAAGGCAAGATGCTGCCAATATTTAAATCTCGTAATTTTTCTTCATCATCATCAAAATCATAATCGACAATTTCAATATTAGGGTAATCAGAAAATGCCTTGGTCCAGACCTTTTTCATTACCAAACAACTCATGCACCACATGGCTGTCACTCGGATAACTTTCATAGTTTAACAATCTCCAAATATGCTTCTATTAACTTATCAATATCATTTTTAGTAGTTAAATGTGACAGAGAAATTCTAACTGCGCTCTTAGCTCTTTCTTCAGAATTTGTTAATTTTGCGACAATTAAACTCTGTTCATTTCCTGAAGCGCAGGCAGTGGTTGTTGAGACATATATACCGCGTTTTGATAATTCTTGTTGGAGATTACGGCTTGATAGTTTTAAGAATGAGACATTGACGATTTGCGGACATGAATACTTATTAGAATTCAATACAACATCTTCTAATCCGCTTAATCTATCCAATAAATAGTCATGAATCTCATTTACTTTTCCTAGTCTTTCATCTAATTCATCAACGGTAAACTTCAAGGCATTTAAAACCGAATATATCAATGGATTAGCCGGAGTACCGGCGCGGTATTTAGAAAAACTTTTACCGCCATGAATAACTGGCGTTAAAGAAATGCCTTTTCTAACAAACAATCCGCCTACTCCTTTTAGACCATAAAACTTATGAGCGGAAAAACTGATTAAATCGCAATCATTAAAATTCATTTTCACTTTACCAATTGCTTGCGTCATATCACTATGAAAAAGTACCCCAGGATGAGATTTAATAACCTCAGAGATTTTCTTTATATTTTGAACAATACCAGTTTCGGAATTAACCGCTCCGATTGAAACTAAACAAGTAGATTCATCAAGTTTGTTTTCTAAGTCAGCTAAATCAACCAAACCGAACTCATCATTATCAACAACCTCAATCTCAAACCCGTGTTTAGCTAAATAACTTAAACAACTAATAACTGATGAATGTTCAAAATTCGAGGTAATTATCTTCTTTTTTATACTATCTAAAGCCACACCTTTAATAGCTAAATTATTAGACTCGGAAGCTCCGCTGGTATAGACAAGATCAAAACCATTTAACTTAAGAAGATTTATTATATCAAAGGTAGATTTATCAATTTTATCCTTGACTTCTCTTCCCAAGAAATGAACTGAGTTGCTATTGGCAAAAAAACGTTTATTGTCTTCAACAAACATTTCCAAAACTCTTTCATCAACTGGGGTTGTTGCACTGTAATCTAGATAAATCACAAATATCACATTCTTTCTAATCTACGAAATGAATAGCTTCCTTTTCCAAACCTAAAACTGACTCATGAACTAACTCTTGAATAGTCGGATGAGCAAAAACTGTAGCTTTTAAATCACTAGCATTTAACTTGTTTGTAATCGCAATTGTATAACTAGCGATTAAGTTTTCTGCTTCTTTACCGAAGACTGTCGCTCCGATTAATTCTTTAGTTTCTTTATTTCTTAAAAGCTTTATAAATCCCGTTTCAGACTCTAAAATCAGCGCTTTTCCATTAGCTGAATAAGGAGTCTTTACAACTTCATAATCAATTCCATTCTCTTTTGCATACTCTTCACTCATACCAACTGTAGCAATACTTGGGGAAGTAAATATTACGGAAGGAATAGCGTCATAATGCATCTTCTTTTCTAACCCTAAGATATTATCAACTGCAACTAAAGCTTGGTGCGAAGCAACATGCGCTAGTTGCATAATGTTAGTAACATCACCAATCGCATAAACATTCTTGACATTAGTTCTCATAAAGTTATCAACCTTAATTCCCGACTTTACTTCATGATTAATTGAGGTATTCTCTAAACCTAAACCATCAATATTTGGACCTCGACCAACAGCTTCTAAAACATATTCGCTGTCAAGATATTCCATCTTCTCTTTTCTTTCAAAGTTAACTCTTAAACTATCATCAATCTTTTCTACGCTTTTAACAGCACTTGAAGTATAGATATCAATATTTAATTGTTTAGCAAATCTTACAAGTCTTAAAGCCACATCTTTTTCAACACTAGGTAAAATTCTTGGTAAGAATTCAACTACATTAACTTTGACACCTAAATTAGCATAGATAAATGCAAACTCCATCCCGATTATCCCGCCGCCAATAACTGTCATTGATTTTGGCAAGTGCTTATTATTAAGCAGTTTTTCTGAATCAAATACGTTATCTAGTTTCATCCCCTCTATCGGTAGATGTTTTGTCTTTGATCCTGTAGCGATAATTATATCTTTAGCCTCAATAACAATTTCTTCTTCATCGGTTTTAACCGTTACCTTATTATCATCAACGAAACTAGCGTAACCGCTAATTGTTTCGACATTATATTTCTTCAAAAGATATTCTATCCCAGAGATTAACTTATCCTTAACTTCATCTTTATTCTCAATAATCTTCTCCAAATTAACTTTAGGATTTTCTAAACTAATCCCATGCTTTTCACTATGTAAAATATCTTGATATAGTTCAGCTGACTTAACCAAAGCCTTTGTCGGAATACAACCCTCATTTAAACAAGCGCCGCCAATCCATCTTCCATCAACTAAAACCACTGATTTATTCTTCTTAGCTGCGTAGATGCTTGCGACATACCCACCAGGTCCAGCTCCGATAACTAAAATATCAGGATTTAATACCTTGCTCATAATAATTCCTCCTAAAAGTCAATTCTAACAACAATAAAATTATATCAATAAACGGCTTATTTTACAACCATAGAAGGTAATAACAATAATTATTAGCACTCTACACTTGACAGTGCTAATTATTGGGTATATAATAAAATTGATTTCTATAAAAGGAGGTTTATTATGTATCAAGAACCTAATTATGAAAATGATCAAAACATCTTAGAAAAGTTTGGTCGAAATATCAATGAAGCCGTTAAGAAAGGCAAAATCGATCCGGTTATCGGCAGGGATGAAGAAATCCGGAGAATTATAAAAATCCTTTCAAGAAGAACCAAGAACAATCCGGTTCTTATCGGTGAACCAGGCGTTGGGAAAACCGCTATAGTAGAAGGTTTAGCCACAAGAATAGTTGAAAAGGATGTTCCTTTAGGATTAAAGGACAAAATCATCTACGAACTAGACCTAGCCGCACTAGTAGCGGGAGCGAAATACCGAGGCGAGTTTGAAGAAAGACTAAAGGCTGTCTTAAAGAAAGTTCAATCTTCTGAAGGGCAAATTATTCTTTTCATCGATGAAATTCACATGATTGTTGGTGCTGGCAAAACTGAAGGCGCTATGGACGCATCAAATATGCTAAAACCAATGTTAGCTAGAGGTGAACTTCACTGTATAGGCGCTACTACGCTTAATGAATACCGTCTCTATATCGAAAAAGACAATGCTTTAGAAAGAAGACTTCAAAAAGTAATAATTACTGAACCTTCAGTTGAAGACTCTATTTCAATCCTAAGAGGTCTTAAGGAAAAGTTTGAAACTCATCACGGCGTTCATATTCATGATGAAGCTATTATAGCGGCTGTAACCCTATCAAATCGTTATATAACTGACAGATTCTTACCGGATAAGGCAATCGACCTAATTGATGAGGCTTCTGCTTCTATTAGATTAGAAATTGACTCAATGCCGGCTGAACTCGATGATATCACAAGAAGGATAATGCAACTAGAAATTGAAAAGCGTGCCTTAGAAAAAGAAACTGATGAATTGTCAAAATCAAGACTAAAATCTTTAAAACAAGAACTAGCTAACCTTAAAACTGAAGAGTCTGAAGTTAGAAGCATTTGGGAAAAAGAAAAACAAGAACTTGAAGAAGTCAAAAATGCTAAAGCTAAACTCGATTCTTTAAAACTTGATCTTCAAAACGCTTATAACAATTCCGATTACTCTAAAGCCGCTGAACTTCAATATGCGAAGATTCCAGAATTAGAAACCAAAATCAACACTCTAACAAACTCAACTAATCACAAATTAATTTCTGAAACCGTAACTGAAGAGAACATCGCTGAAGTTGTTTCAAAATGGACCCATATCCCTGTAGCTAAGCTTATGCAAGGTGATCGCGATAAACTCATAAACTTAAGTGACGAACTAAAAAAACGCGTTATCGGTCAAGATGAAGCCGTTGGCTTAGTAAGCGACGCAATTATCAGACAAAGAGCGGGGATTAAAAACGAAAACCGACCAATTGGTTCTTTTATGTTCTTAGGACCAACCGGAGTCGGTAAAACTGAACTTGCTAAATCATTAGCCGAACAACTCTTCGCTAATGAACATCAAATCGTTAGAATCGATATGAGTGAATACATGGAAAGATTTTCTGTATCGCGTCTTATCGGTGCTCCTCCAGGATATGTCGGTTATGATCAAGGTGGTCAATTAACAGAAGCCGTTAGAAGAAAACCATATTCAATCGTGCTTTTTGATGAAATCGAAAAAGCTCACACCGAAGTCTTTAATATTCTTTTACAGATCTTAGATGACGGACGCTTAACTGACAATCAAGGTCGAATCATAGACTTTAGAAATACGATAATTATTATGACAAGCAACATTGGTTCTAAATTTTTAACTTCAAATGATGATCAAGCAAAACAAAAAGTAATGGACCTTGTCAAAGAAAACTTTAAACCGGAGTTCATTAACCGTATTGATGAGATAATTATCTTTAACCCACTATCTAAAAAAGTTCAAGTTAAAATCGTTGATAAACTCCTAAATGAATTACAACTTCGTCTAATAAGTCAAAAGATTAATATTGAGTTTTCTGATAATGTAAAACTAGAGATTCTTGAACAAGCCTATGATCCAGATTATGGCGCAAGACCAATAAAAAGATTCATTCAACATCATATTGAATCTCTTATAGCTAAAGAGATAATCACTTCCAATATCAAACCAAATACTAGCTACATCTTAGAACTAGTAAATGGCCAGTTTAAGATAAATACTAAATAAATAAAACGCGAGATAATTTCTCGCGTTTTAATCTTTATGTAGCATTAATTTTTCTAAACTTAATCTTAACGGTTGGTAAACCATAAGCATCGTTATTAAATTGCTTGCGGCCATCATCAGTTCAAAAGGCAAATCCATCTTCAGGTATAACCAAAAGATTCCTACCCCTTGTTCAATCATTCTTGCTGGTAAATATACCCAGCCATATACAAAACCGAAAGCGATAGCTAAGAGAACTTGAACATAAAAATCTTTATGTCTAATTCTTCTTGCGACAACCGCTAGCATAACCCAAGCAAAAAGCATTGGAATAAAATACAAATAGTTAAGCGTACCCATGTAAATATTATCAAGCAATACATAAGCCGCTATCAAAGGAACTAAAATTTTATAAGGGAAAATACTTGCATAAACGATTACAAGCACTACGGTAAACTGAAACTGGGGAATCAGTACAAGAAACTGTTCTTGAACAAAAAGGATTGCTAGAAGCATACCCGCTAAGGTTATGCTTCTAACTAACTCTCTTTTAGTAGGTTTCAAGTTTAAAACTATAAACCTTACCGTCTTCTAGCGGTGTTGCGTCAACTCCACTCATAGCGTAATTACCATCAATATAAAATGATATATAGCCATTAGTGACAGCCGTTGCATCTAAGGTATCAATCCCCACTAGATAACGTCCGAATCCTGAATCATATGAACATGTTTCATCTTTCCCGCCACTTGCATTAGCACAATAGACGGTAAAGTTAGCTCTTAATAAAGATAACAAATCGTCTTCTTCATCAAATGCAATAACTTTGGAATTTGAAACATACTCAGTTTCAACTACCGTTGTCTCGGGATTATCACCACTGGTGTAAATCTCGACAACAATTGTTTTTGCTTCAGTCGTTGTTTCTTGAGTAGTCACATCGTTAGTGACTGTCTGTGTCGTCTCATTTACTGTACTTGCAGTAGTAGTTGAGGTGTCACACGCACCCAATAACACAACTGTCAAGAATAGTAAAGAGCCCAGTACAATTCTTTTTAAAGCTTTCATCGTTTAAATCTCCCTTAATGTATTTAATTAATTTAGGTAGGTCTCCCGACTTCGCCTTAAATCTTACAGCCTTCTCACCTTCTTTAAAAAAGCAATGGCTAAATCATGTAAGATAAACGGACATACACGGTTGCTGGCACAGTTTAGGAATTTCACCTAATTCCCTGTTATACACCTAAATAATTAGCAAATATTCAATTTTACTTATAACTCGATAATTGATCTCTCAATATTGTTAAGCAACTTTCCAATATGCAACCCATCACATAAGCCATGATGAACTTGAATTGAAAAAGGTAATAATACTTTATCATTATTTTCAAAGTACTTCCCAAATGTTACTCTAGGAATACTTAAGTTTTCATTTTTAGAAAAAGGATGACTCACACTATTAAAGCTAATCCATGGAACACTAGAAACAAATACTAAATTATAGATTCCTTCTTCATCTTCTAAATTATCTCCCAATTTAGCCTTTTCAATATCAGTTAGCACCTGTTGGTAAAACGTGTTAAAATCAGCTTTAAACTCAGTATGACAAAAAACAAAATTCTCTTCTTTATTTAATACCGTATAAGACGGATGGATAATATCATACAATAAAACCTTGTCATTATCAATCCGGTATTTCAATTCTTCTACTTGATTCATCCCCTTCATTATGACAAATAAAACGGATGGAAAAAACTTTAAATTTCTTTCTTTAATCTTATCAATTAACAAAGTTATATCGATATTTACATTGACAGAAAATGAGGGGTTATCAAACGACTTAAAATAGTCATAATGCTTTCCTCTTTTCCAGTTGTAAATATCGATATTCTTCATTATAATATTCTCTTTTCTGTTATTCTTTTACTTCTTCGTCCTTAGGTGCAATTGCATCTTTAACTTTTTGTAATCTGTTAGATAACTTAGTAATAACTTTTAAAGCTAAGAAAATAGCTAAGGCTATAATCAAAAAGTCAATGATAGCTTGAATAAAGTTACCATAAGTTAATAATACTGCATCTTCACTTAAAATCCATTCTCCAGCAACAAACGTAGCATTACCTCTTAATACCACAAACATGTTAGATAAATCAGCCTTAAATAACAAACTGATTAACGGAGTGATTATATCGGCTACCAAACTCTTAATGATTGCATTAAAAGCGGTACCTATAACCAAACCAACGGCTAAATCTAAAGCATTACCTTTAGAAATAAAAGCCTTAAACTCTTGAAAGAATTTTTTCATAAGCAAATCCTTTTAGTCAAGTGGGCTAAAGTTTTCTTTAGTCACTCCACATTCTGGGCATACCCAATCTTCAGGAATATCTTCAAAAGCTGTTCCTGGTTCGATTCCACCATCTGGATCTCCTAATTCAGGATCATAAATCCATCCACATACATCACATACATATTTCATAAAAATTATTCCTCCTTTTATAGTTTCTATAAATATTATAGCAAATATAAAAATAAAATAAAGATTGTTTCTTAACAAAAAATAATTAATAACTAGGAAAAACAATAATAATCATATAAATTTAAAATATCGTTTCTTTATTTAAGATTTCTACTTGTCTCGCTTTTACAAACTCTTTCATTTCTTCAATAATCTCTAAACCAACTTTAGTCATCGATCTAAGATTTAAATCCGTATAAGCCACCGCATCAATTTCAATACTTTTTAAATAATATTTAGAATCATTTTTGTTAGCTAAATTCTGATCATAATCAAGAAATTCATCTTCCCAAATTCTAAGCATTTCAATATTCTCAATCGCTAATTCTGGGTTTTTTATTTGGTACCACTGATAAGCATGTCTGCCTTCATGAAACACAATTCCTACTAGTTCGATATCATAAGTTTTACTCATCATTTCATTATTAATTAAAATCTCATTATCTTGATAGTTAAACATTGATTTAACGTTTTCGATTTCTTTCGGAAAGTTCTTCAAAATAACTTTAGAGGCTGGTCGATTTTGTATTTTCGCAATTTGATCTTCAAATTGTTGTAAAGTCTTAATTGTTAGCATCTTAACTCCTTATAGTAATATATTTTAGTTCACATTATTATAACATATATAAACAAATTTAAAAGAAAAAAATAAGCTGCTTTTGAAAAGAAAAAAAGCTCTTATTAAAAAGCTTTTTTAACTATATTCTCATATTTTTAAAACAAATATTTGTTCATCAATATATTTTCCCTCAATAAATATTTTATCTGGCATATCACCAGTCTTCTTAAACCCTAAACTTTCGTAAAGTTTAATAGCATTAACATTATCTTTTCTTACTTCTAAGAAAATATTTTTAATTTCAGCAGTGATTCTTGCATAATTAATTGTATGTTCCATTAAAAGTCTACCTAAACCTTTTTGCCAATAATCCTTTAAGACGGAAATGCCTAAACTTACATTATGTTTGGTTTTCTCTGATTTATGTCCAGTTAGCCAACAATCTCCAGCAATTTTACCATCAATCTTTGCTACAAAAACTTTGGAAGTGATTGAATCATTACATTTTTTTAAGTATTCTCTTTCTTTTTCAAGACTAAAATCACCATCAGAATCATCCATGATTAAATAACTAGTTTCGTTTTTTACTTTTTCATAAAGTTCTAACAACTCTTCAGCGTCTTCAACGGACGCTTCCATAATATCCACAATTGTATTATCTTTCAAAAATTTCATTATCTCACACTCCTAAAACTAATATTTATTATAACGTAATTCAGCAATAATTTCAAATCTTGAGAAAGTAAAAAAGAAAAGCACTAGTTTTAAACTAGCACTCTTCTTCAAAAAATTAAAGGGGATATTACATTAAAGAGACTAAGTCTTCAGTTTCTTCTTCATCATCGTCATCTTCAAAATCATCGTCATCGTCTATTTCTACTTCTTTTGTCTTTCCTTCTTCTTCAATCTCGTAGATATAAACTTTTTCGCCTAATTCATTTTCTGTTTCAAAGATTTCGATTTCGCCTTCAACGCCGTTAACTTCATATTCTAATTCGTATTTAATTCCACCATCTTCAACTTCACGTTTGAATTCATATGAGTTATCGCCATCTTCAATTTCGATCTTATATTCATCATTTTCTAATTTGATTTCAATTGAAACTTCTTTTTCAACACCATTGATATAACTTTCCATTTCAAACTTAGTTTCTGTTTCATCATCTTCAGTTTCAACTTTATAAGTCATTTCAATATAGTTTTCACCATTTCTAGCGATTAAAACCATTTTTTGTTCTTTTTCTTCATCATTATTATCTTCAACTTCTGTTTCTTCTTTAGTTGTGCCTTCTTCATTGGTGTTAGGAACTTCTGTTGTTTCTGTAGCTCCTGAAGTTGATTCAGTAGTTACTTCTGATAATTTAGTGAAAGATAGGTCTTCTTCATCGTCATCATCGTCATCATCGAAGTCATCATCATCTTCATACTCATCTTCGTCTTCATATTCATCTTCGTCATCTTCATCGTCGTCATCATCAAAATCATCTGCGTCATCTAAATCGTTATAAGCTGTGATTGTATATTCTTCGCCATCGATAAGGAAGATTCCGCTAATTTCTGAAGTAGTTGCGTCAACATTGTAATATAACTTATATTCTAGTTCAGCTACAACGATTGTTAACATAAACTCATACTCAACTCTGTCAGATGCTTCTTCAGATATTGATCCAAATCCAGTAGCACCATTTTCCATGAATGATTTTAGTAATTCTAAATATTCATTAACTGTTTCTAATTCATCTTCAACTTCAATAGTTTCTTCAGATAGATTTACTGCTAAATTAGTTTCTTCTGAAGAATTAAATCTTAACATGTTGCCAGAAAGGTAAGCCATTGATGCTAGTGATTGCTCACTTGATAGTGTTATTGTTTCGCTTGTTGTTGAACAAGCCATAAATCCTAGACCCATAAGGGCAATAACCATAATACCTAATAATTTTTTCATAACGTTTTAACTCTCCTTTTTATATTTTAAATTTTTATAATTTTGTTTGTTCGCTAATATATACAAAGGAGAAACCGAAGTTTCTCCTTTTTTTGTTAATTATTTTTTTTATTTTTATAAATTATATACATTGTCACTTAAAACTAAAGCTAAATCGTCTTCATCCTCATCATCTTCTTCTAGTTCTTCGTCTTCCTCATCTTCTTCATCTTC
>CAZMMT010000008.1:0-7729 GCA_964567465.1 uncultured Candidatus Izemoplasmatales bacterium
CACAAAGTGATAGAATATAGTTAATGAAAGAGGTGACAACATGTCAGTATATAATTATTCAATCAAAAATATTGAAAGAGAAGAAATTAAGTTAGAAAAATTTAAAGGTAAGGTGCTGCTAATTTTTAATTCAGCTACTAAATGTGGTTACACACCACAATATAAAGGTATTCAAGAATTGTATGAAAAATACAAGGAAAAAGGTTTAGAAATTATTGATCTACCTTGTAATCAATTTTTAGGTCAGGCTCCAGGTAGCGATGAAGAATTAGCCGGTTTCTGCCAAGCTAATTACAATACAACTTTTGAGACTTTCGCAAAAATTGAAGTTAATGGTGATAATGCAATCGATCTTTACAAATATCTAAAAGACGTTAAACCAAATGATGAAGAACCAGGTACAGAAGATCACAAGCCAACTCTACTTGATAAATTATCAAGTTCAAAGATTAAATGGAACTTCACTAAGTTTATCGTCGATAGAGAAGGAAATGTCTATGGACGCTACGGTTCTAAAGTTAAACCGGAAGAATTAGCTCCAGTAATTGAAAAATTGTTATAAAAATATAAGAGGCAAATAATTTGCCTCTTTAAAATTTTATAGTAAATATTTTGGTTTTTTACCATTAAGATAAGCTTCAAGATTCTCAACCGTCATTTGATATAGTCGATCTTTCATATAAGGACTACTAGAAGCATTATGTGGTGTAATAAACACATTGTCTAAAGTCCATAACTCATTATCCTCCGGCAGTGGTTCTGGTGTTGTTACATCTAATCCTGCCCCTCTAATTTTCTTTTGTTTTAGGGCTTTAATCAATGCTTCTTGGTCGACGATGTCACCCCTAGCAACATTTATTAAAACCGCGTTGGATTTCATTAGATTTAAAGCATCTTCATTGATTAAATGATAAGTATTTTTGTTTAATGGTAAAGCAAGAATTATATAATCTGCTTCTTTAATAACATACTCCAAGCCAGAACTACCTGTATGGACTTCATCAAAATAAGGTACTTCTGATTCTGTTTGTTTATAACCTAAAACTTTCTTTACTCCGAAAGCTTTCATTCTTTTAGCTACTTCTTGCCCGATAGAGCCAGTGCCTAGTATGGAAACAACAGAATTAAATATCTCAGGTTCTTTTTTAATTGGATTCCAAGTTTTAGAAGACATCGATTCTAAATAGAATTTTGTATTACGATTAAAATATAGTATTTTAGAGAAAACATCCTCAGCTATGGAAATAGAAAAAATGTCTCTGGCATTACCAATCATTATATTTTTACTTTTAATATAATCAACATTAACATTATCAAATCCAGCCATTAATAATTGAATCCATTTAAGCTGAGGATAATTATCAACCTTGAGATTCTTTAAACTCGAGTTCATAATAATCATGGCCTCTACGTCATAGGCTTTATCTAGTTCTTCAATAAATTCAATATTAGGAAATTTTTTTAGTAATTCGGGGTAGTTATTTCTACCCATCATTTTTTTATCAATAAATACTTTCATCTAAAAATCACCTCAAGAAATATTATATCATAAAAAGAAAAAATGTACGGTTATCCATACATTTTTTTAATTATCCAGTTAACAAATGACTTTGGAAATATTCTTTGTAAAAAGATAAACAGTTTGTATTGAAACCCTACTGTTTTGGCCACAGGAAGTCTTTTCTTCCTTATGAGCTTTAATATCACTTTACTCACAGATATAGCCGGCATTCCCATTTCTTCGTCTTTTGCCATACGTGCTAAAGATTTCTTAATTCGGTCTTTATACAAGTCATCTTCTAAGACTTTTGGCATCTCACGATTTTTAGTAAAATCCGTTTTTATATCTCCAGGAAGGACTGAAGTCACTTGAATATTAAATGGTTTAAGTTCGTTTCTTAAACCTTCTGAAAAAGCATGCATAGCGGCCTTAGTCATCGAGTAAAAGGTTTGAAAAGGAATTATAAGTTCTCCAGCTACTGATCCAATATTGATGATTTTTGCATCTGAAGATTTTCTTAAAAGCGGTATTAAATTTTTAGTCAGGAGAAATTGTCCAAAAACATTAACGTCAAATATCTTCCTTAACTCTTCTTCTGTCGAATACTCAATCGCACCTGATACACCCATACCAGCACAGTTGACAAGAACATCAATACTTTCAGTTTCTTTATTCAAAAAATCAACAAACTTAATAATTTGTGTCTCTTTGGTTATGTCACATAAGAAATACTTAAAGTTATAATCGCTCGTAGGGTACTTTCTTGAAAGTCCTATGACATTATATCCAAGACTATCCAAGTACTCAGCAGTAGCAAAACCGATACCGCTTGAAGCACCACTAATAACAACTGTTTTACTCATGTTTCTCATGTAATAAAGCCATTAAACTTTCGTCATCTTCAGGCAAATTATTTAATACGTCACCGATTATTTCAATAGCTTCATCCATCAATTTTTCTGTATGTGTTGAAGTATAAGAAGTTCTAATTAAGCATTCTCCTTCTGGAGTTGCTGGTGGTAAAACTGGGTTTACATAAACACCACGTTCATAAAGAATCTTACAAGCGATTATTGTTCTTAACATTGAATATGTATAGATTGGAATGATTGGAGCTATGGAACTTTCAATAATGTTTAAACCTTTTGCTTTTAGACCCGCTCTAACGTATTTAGCGATATCTAACAATGCTTTTGGTCTTTCTGGTTCTTTCTTTAAAATTCTTAAAGCTTCTAATGCCGTTGCGGCATTAGCAGGGGTAATTGCAGCACAGAAAATAAATGGTCTTGATTTATGTTTAACATATTCAACTACTTTTTTACTAGCGGCCATATAACCACCTAAACTAGCTAAAGATTTTGAGAAGGTTCCCATAATAATATCAACATCATCTTCTAATCCGAAGTACTCTGCTGTTCCTCTACCATGTTTTCCTAAAACGCCAAAGCCATGAGCATCATCAACCATTACTCTAGCATCATATTTTTTAGCTAGACGAACGATTTCTGGTAAATTACAGATATCACCACTCATTGAGAAAACACCGTCTGTGACGATTAGTTTCCCTTTGCTTGGATCCGCTTTAGAAAGTTTAAGTTCTAAGTCTTGCATATCATTATGATGGAATCTTACCATTTCAGCATATGAAAGTCTAATTCCATCGTAAATTGACGCATGATTTTCACGGTCACTGAATATTAGGTCATTTCTTCCGGCAATAGCTGATAAAATCCCTAAATTTGATTGGAATCCAGTTGAAAAAGTTACGCAAGCTTCTTTATTTAAGAAATCTGCTAATTCTTTTTCTAATTCAATATGAGTAGTTAAAGTACCATTTAGAAATCTTGACCCTGAAACTCCTGAACCAAATTCCTTTAAAGCTTTAACTCCAGCTTCAATTACTCTTTCATCACCGGTTAATCCAAGATAATTGTTAGAACCAATCATGATTCTTCTTTTGCCTTCCATGAAGACTTCAATATCTTGTTTTGTTTCTAAAGCATGAAAATATGGATAAATACCTAACTCCTTATATTCTTCTGCTAATGTAAAATCGTCGCACTTCTTAAATAAATCCATATAATATTACCTCCATAAAAAAATATATGGTAAATTGCTTATCATCTAAGCAATTATACCATATATGATTATTTTTGTATATTATTTAATTAAAGTTTACTCAGTCCTCAAAGCGATTACAGGGTCCTTCTTTGAGGCCATTCTAGCAGGAATAAATCCGGCTACATAAGCTAAGAATACGCTGATTAAAATTAAGGCTGTGATATGAAGCGGTGATAACTTAGCAACATTAGGCATATCAGCTAAGTTTTCAATTATTAGGTTGATTGGAATTATTAGTAAATAACTGACTATTATCCCAACTACACCCGCTGCAAAACCAATAATTAAGTTCTCTGAGTTGAAAACTCTTGAGATATCTTTCTTTCTAGCACCAAGTGCTCTTAAAACACCGATTTCTTTTGTTCTTTCAATTACAGAAATATAAGTGATAATGGCAATCATAATTGAAGATACAACTAATGATATTGCTGCAAAAGCGATTAGAACAATTGAAATAGTATCGATAACTCCACCCACCATTGAAGTGATTGTCGCTGCTTGGTCAACATATTCAACTTTATCAGCATCCACTTTATCAACATTATATAAATCAAGATGTTCTTTTACTAGGTCTTTACTTTCAAAGTCAATTGGGTAAAGAGATATCGCATCAATTCCACCAACTTCTTCAGGATAACTTGTATAAATATGATTAGCTACTTCCGCTGGATATCCTAAACCATTTATTAGAAGTGATACATTTGATCCTTCTTTTGAACGAATAATACCGGATATTTTGATTGTCATTGCATCTGAAACATCTGATGTAACTGGATAATATTCGCCCATAAACAACTTAAATTCAATCCCAATCATATCCGCAAAATCAAACTCTGTTTCTGATTCTGTATCAAAACCTAAAACTCTTAAAGTTGATTTGAAGATTTGATTATATTCATTAACTACTAGATATACTTCAAAGTTTTCGTTTTCAAAATCTTGAACAGGTTCTGTACCATATATTAACTCATAATTGTTAGTGAATACATCGCCTTCTGGTAATAATGTAAAGAATGAAAAGTTTACTCCAAATACATCTCCAGGATTAGTATCTTCGTTTTCTTCAATTGTTTCTTGATATATCGGTATGTAGGTATCACCAATTCCCGGAACTGTCATATATTTAAGTAATGACATATTGACTTTTCTTTGGTATTTAACTCCACTTAAAGTCTCTTGTCCTTCGCCAGCAACATAATCTTCAACATATTGAATATAGTCATCAGTAATATTGTTTGGTGTTAGGAAACTTTGGAATCGGTTTTCATCATACATAGTGGCAAAGTCTTGATCAGGGAATTCTTCAAGATCTTCTTCTGTTGATTCTCTAATCTTCTCAAAATCAATTCTTGATTCGCTAATTGAGATTGGATATCCAGATAGTGTTTCACTCTCGAATTTTTGGATTTCTTTATCTAACCCATTTGACAAAGATAAGATTAAGGCGATTCCAATAATACCGATACTTCCGGCAAAAGCGGTAAGTAAAGTTCTTCCTAGTTTAGTTCTAATATTGTTAATTGAAGATATTAAAGCCATTTTGAATGACATTGCTGTCTTCTTTAAATCTAGCCTAGAACCATCATTCAATTCTTTTGATATTGGATTTGAATCATCGATTATTCTACCATCTTTTAACTTAATAACTCTATTTGCGTATCTATATGCCATTTCTGAATCATGTGTAACCATTATTACTAGCTTGTCTTTGGCAATTTCTTTAATCAAATCAAGAATTTGAATTGATGTTTCAGAATCTAATGAACCAGTTGGTTCATCAGCTAAAATAACATCAGGGTTATTAGCTAAAGCTCTAGCGATAGCTACTCTTTGACTTTGACCGCCAGAAAGTTGATTTGGTCTTTTGTGGATATGATCTTTTAACCCTACACGGTCCAAAACTTCAATTGCTCTTTTTTTAGATTCAGCTTGGGAAACACCACTTAAAGATAATCCCATCTCAACATTTTGCAAAACACTTAAATGTGAGATCAAATTATGAGATTGAAATATAAAACCAATAGAATTGTTTCTATACATATCCCATTCTTGATCAGAAAAGTTTTTGGTTGATTTATCATTGATGATTAAATCACCCTTATCAGCGTGATCTAAACCGCCAATAACATTTAACATTGTGGTCTTCCCACAACCTGATGGCCCTAAAACAGTAACGAATTCGGCTTTTCTAAATTCTACGCTTACATCATCTAGAGCGTTTTGACTGAATTCTCCAATAACATATGTTTTGGAAATATTTTGTAATTTAAGCATTTTCTTCCTCCATATACCCATGTTGTAAAATTTCTAGGTATTCATTTAATAAAATTTTTGATTCTTCATAACTTAATTTTTGGGTTGTTGTTAAAAACAATGTGTGTTTCAAAATCGCAAAAGCAATATCAATGGTTTTGTTTATCCTATCCTTGTCAGTAAACTTAAATTGATTTAAATCAAGAAAATTTAATAACATCTGACAATCACCTAGGAAAGGTAATTGATCTCGATCGCCTTTAAATTCTTCATCAATGTGACTTTGGAAGTAACTGATAACATTAAATAAGAACTTTTTATTCTTTTCCTCACTGAAGACAATAAAGATTTGTTGATGAACGGTTAATATAAGTTGTTTTAAATAACCTTTTTGTACATCCTTGTCTTGAAGTGTATGTGAAATAATCTTTTCTTTATAAAGTGATAATAAATACATTAACAAATCGTACTTATCCGCGAAATATGTGTAAAAACTACCTCTTGAAATTTCTGCGTTTTTTATAATTTGATTGATCGAAACTTCGGAAAAAGGAAATTCAGAGAATTCTTTTAAAGCACAATCAATGATTTTTTCTTGTTTTTCTTTTGGTAAGTTTATAAATGTTGAACTTGGCATAAATATTCACCTCGTTAACATTGTATATGACAATGTGTCAGTTGTCAATTTTTTTGCACCGACATCACAGAAAAAACAAAAAAGTCAGCCCTGCTAGGCTGACCAATGTTTTATAGTTTTAAAATCTTTTCTAACTCAAGCATGCAATATTTCTTGTCGGTATCCTTTTCGATGTTTGCAATTGCTGCTTTAGCTTTTTTTAACATTAAATCTCTGTGAGTAACATCCTTAAGTAAATGATACGCTCTTACGTTAGCTTCATAAGCAAAGAATAGATCAAAGTCTTGAAGATTTAGTTTAATTGTATCGTCTAAAACTCTCTTTGCATAATACAAACATGCTTCTAAAAGATTTGCTTCAGCGAATACTCTTGAAACTTGCCAGTTACTTCTAATGAAGTGAACATGATTACCAACTAGTGACCAATAGTATTTTGACTTAAAAGTCAAATCAATCATCTTTAGAGTTTCTTCAACAGTACGATTTTCTTTTTCAATGTAATCCCAAGTTTGATTAAATGCTTGAGTAGCTAAACTACGAATCTCATCATTCATCATAATTTTATTTTTTGGCCGCCTCTCTAAAGATTTGCAAGCCTTTGTCTGTTAACTCATGTTTAACCATTTCTTTTAAAACATTATAAGGAATAGTGGCTATATCAGCACCAGACTTTATACTTTGATTTACATGGTTAAGATGTCTTATAGAAGCTGCGATAATTTGAGTTTTAAAATTATAGGTTCTAAACATCTCTTTGATATCTTTTAAAAGATTAAAACCTGCATCATCTTGTTTTAACAAGTCATCAAGTCTACCTAAAAATGGAGATACATAAGTTGCGCCTGCACTCGCAGCCATAAGAGCTTGGGAAACGGAAAACACTAAGGTTACGTTGGTTTTAATCCCCATAGAACTTAAGATTTTAACTGCTTTTACCCCTTCAATTGTCATCGGTATTTTTACTACGATGTTTTTGTGCATAGCTGCATAAATTTTCGCTTCTTCAACCATTGAATCGGCATCTGCTTCAGCTACTTCAGCACTGATTGGTCCATCAACTAGACCCACAATTTTCTTAATCGCTTCTTCGAGTGATATTCCTGATTTTGCTATTAATGAAGGATTTGTTGTTACGCCCGAAATAATCCCCCATTTTGATACTTCTTCAATTTCTTTAATAATCGCTGTATCCGCAAATATTTTCATAAAACCCTCCT
>CAZMMT010000008.1:7829-24705 GCA_964567465.1 uncultured Candidatus Izemoplasmatales bacterium
TCTTCAATTTCTTTAATAATCGCTGTATCCGCAAATATTTTCATAAAACCCTCCTCATATATATATTACTTTAACAAGTACATTACTTCCTCTAATAATTTTTCTTTAATTTCTTCAGTCTCTTTTATTATATCATCAATTGTCTTTTTAAACTCTTTTTGCAAGCTTTCATCAGTTAAACCAGGCAAGTTAATTAATACATTCATTGCTGCACCTTCTATAGCTGAGTAAAACATTAAGACACTAACACCTTGATCAGATATGGTATTCTTATTTGAGTTAACAATCAATGATTCTACCGTTCTTAAACATTTAAGACCTAAAGCAGAAACTTTTAAAGGTACTTTTATGCAACCTAGAGTTGCTTTATCAATTTCGTTCTGACGATTAAGTATTTCTTCAGGTGATTCTTTTGGTAATTGAAATGCTTCCATTAATGCATTAAAAGCTTCTGTATCCTTATCGATAAGGTCAGTGAACTCTTCTTTAGCAGACCTGAAAATATCTAAATTATTAATGTAATCATTTTGAACATCTTCACTTAAAGCTTTAAATTTCTTTTTTCCAACGGAAAGATTACCGACCATAAGAATTAGACTACAACCGTTAGCTCCAGCTAAAGCACTAACGCTTCCGCCTCCTGGAGCTGGTGACTTTGAAGCTAATTCATCTAAAAACGCATTTACTTTCATCTCTACTAATTTCATTTTAAGCACTCCTTTATATAAGCTCTTCTTGTTGTTTGAAGACTAGTTTTCCATTTTTAAACACAAATTTTGTATGATTAATTCCATAATGATATATGAAATAGTCTAGGTTTTTACAATCTAATAATAGTATATCAGCATTCTTACCAACTTGTAAACTACCAACTCGATTTTCTAAATCTAAACTAAAAGCAGGGTTTATTGTAGCTGCTGTTAAAACTTCTTGTGGTAACATTCTTAATTTGTTTCCAGATATTTGTAGTGTTAGTTGATAGTTTTCTGATGGTGTACTGCCTGGATTATAGTCACTTGAAACACTAACTGCGGCACCCGCATCAATCAGCTTTCTAGCTGGAGCGAACTCCTTATTTAAGAAAAATGAAGTTGAAGGCAAAAGGTTCGCGATAGTATTTGTTTTAGCGATTTTTTTAATATCATCATCAGTTATAGCCATTAGATGGTCGACTGTCTTAGCTTCCAAATTTAAAGCTACTTCTGTCCCGCCAATTGAATCAATTTCATCCGTATGAACTCTAAGTTTAAATCCAAGGGTCTTTGCTTTTGATAAAATTCTTTTGGTTTCAGCTGCAGTAAAAACACCTGTCTCACAAAAGACATCAGCGTACTCTGCTAGATCTTCATTCTTAATAACTTCTAGATCTTTAAGAATTTTTTCAATAAATTCTTCTCTTCTTGTTTTATATTCAATCGGTAGAGCATGAGCTCCTAAATAAGTAATATGAATATCAATTGGGTGGTTGTCTTTAAGTTTCTTTAAGACTCTTAAAGATTTGATTTCCGTTTCAAGCTCTAAACCGTATCCCGACTTGGCTTCTATGGTCGTCACACCAAAACTTAGCATTATGTCTAAAGACTTCTTAGCTTGATTATACAGCTCTTCAAAACTAGCTTCTTTTGTTTGTTTAACTGTGCTTAAAATACCGCCACCACTTTTTAAAATATCGAGGTAATCAACACCAGCAATCTTCTTTGCAAATTCATGCTCTCTAGAACCACCAAAAACTAGATGTGTATGACTATCGACTAAACCTGGGATAGCTATCGAGTTTAATGCATCGAAAACTTCTGTATCCTTGGTTATTAAATGTTGATAATCTCCAGAACCAATATTTTTTATAGTTTTATCTTCAATCAAAATATAAGCATTGTTAATAGAACTTATGTCTTGCATAAGTTTTCCCTTAACCGGTGCTTTATTATTATTTGAATATAGAGTTTTGATATTATGAATTAATAATTGACTCATATAATCTATCCTTTTATAAAAAATATTCGATGATTTTGTCTTTTGTAAAGTCTCTTAGTTTTAAATATTTCTCGCTTAGTTTAACAACATCTTCTAAACTGATATCATCACTTAATTCTTCATTATAAACATCACAATAGTACTTCAAAGACTTTACTAAAGCTTCCTTTGGAATTAAGCCAACGATTTCAGCGCTAGGAACTTCCATAGAATATCGCTTAGCTTCCATCTTAACGGTCTCAAAAATTCTATAGATAGGATTTTTCTTAAAATTTAAAATGTTCATTGTGACCTGAGTATGGCCTTTATTCTCTAAGTAAACTGGACCAGCTTGGACATATTGGAACCCACCGCTTGAAGCTCTAATCGCCTTAGCAAAATTACCTGTTTTCTTCTCATCGGTTGTTAAAATATCGATGTTATAAGCAATTAAGAAGTCTCTAGCACCAACACCAATAACACCAAACGTTGGATGGATCTCTGGCTTACCATAATCAGGATACCATTCTGGTAATTTTATCTTTTCTTTCATACCTTCAAATTCGCCTTTACGAATATTTGGTAATAAAACTCTTTTTTCTTCCTTCGCTGCTTCAGCGTAGGTAAAACAAGGAATATCAAATTTACTAGATATCTTCTCTGCGGTTATATTAGCGTATTCAACACATTCCTTCATAGTAACTTCTGATATTGGAATGAAAGGAATAACATCAATAGCGCCCATTCTTGCATGTTCACCTGTATGATTATTCAAGTCTATTTCTTTTAAACAAACTTCTACCATCTTCATAATTGATTCAATTACTGAATACGGTTCACCGATTAAAGTTACTACAGTACGGTTATAATCCGCATCAGCTTCATAATTTATCATTTTAACGTTATCTAAATTATTGAATACAGAAACTATTCTTTCAATCTTTGCCTTGTCTCTGCCTTCGGAAAAATTAGGTACGCACTCTACTATTTTAGCCATTATTTGCCTCCCTTAACATAATGTTTCTTAACTAGATTTTGAATTTTTTCATTGTCTGTAAGGACTGGTAAAGTAACATGTGAATTATTATCAAGTTCGTTATATTCTTCAACAGTCGAGATTGAGTTTTCTTGACGAGCCCAAGCACGTCTTGAAACTCCAGCCATAACATCAAAAAGCATAGCTGTCTTTAAAATCTCATCAACTCTTCTAGAACCGTCTAAGACCATTCCATAACCACCGTTAATTACTTTTCCAATACCAACGCCACCACCATTATGTAGCGTTACCAAAGACATACCTCTAGCACTATTACCTAAAGCCACATGAGTGGCCATATCAGCCATTATGTTAGAGCCGTCTTTAATATTTGAAGTTTCTCTAAATGGCGAGTCGGTTCCGCCGGTGTCATGATGATCTCTACCAAGCATGATAGGTCCAACTTCTTTGTTTCTTACCATTTCATTAAACTTTAGAGCTATTTTTAACCTGCCATAAGCATCTTGATAAAGAATTCTTGCTTTTGTGCCAACAACTAATTTATTCTTCTTGGCATCTTTAATCCAATTATAATTATCAAAGTCTTGGAATCTTCTATTTTTATCAATGCATTCCATAGCAGCTTGATCTGTTTTTTCTAGGTCTTCTTCTTTTCTACTTAAGCAAACCCATCTAAATGGTCCATACCCATAGTCAAAAAGTACCGGACCCATGATATCTTCAACATAAGATGGCCAAATAAATCCATCTAAATCATTTACACCGTTCTTACATATTTCTTTAATGCCACTATCGCTGATAGCTTTCATAAAAGAATTTCCGTAATCAAAGAAGTAGGTACCTTTTTTAGTAATCTTTTTAATTACTTCAAAATGTCTCTTTAAGGTCATATCTACAAGTTCTATGAACTTATCTTTATCATGATTTAAAATTTGAGTTCTTTCTTCAAAAGAAATTCCTACTGGACAGTACCCACCATCATAAACCGCGTGGCAACTAGTCTGGTCACTTAATAAATCTATATGGATATTTTCCTTAACTGCATACTCTAATAAATCAACGATATTTCCATGATAAGCGATCGCTCTTGGTTCTTTTTGTAATTGATACTTCTTGGCCAAAACGAATACTTTTTCAAGGTCATCACTAACGTCATCTACCCAACCTTGTGAATGTCTAGTTTCAATTCTTGAAAGATCAACTTCGGCGATGATTCCAACCGCACCAGCGATATAAGCGGCTTTTCCTTGAGCGCCACTCATGCCACCTAAACCGCTTGAAACAAACAATCTGCCACTAAGGTTTTCTTGCTCGGGAATATTAAGTTTCATTCTTCCAGCGTTTAAAAGCGTAGAGTAAGTTCCGTGAACAATGCCTTGTGGACCGATATACATCCAACCTCCAGCTGTCATTTGTCCGTAGTTAGCTACACCTAAAGAACTTGCACGATTAAAATCTTTCAAGTTATCAAACTCACCAATCATTAAACCATTAGTTATGATAACTCGAGGAGATTTTTTATCAGAAGCAAATAATCCTAAAGGATGCCCTGACATAACTACCAATGTTTGTTCGTCATTCATAATCTGCAAATATTTCTTCACCAGATGATACTGCATCCAGTTTTGTAACACACTACCAGTTTCACCGTAAGTAACAAGTTCATATGGATAAAGCGCAATATCAAAGTCCAAGTTATTATCGATCATAACTTGGAAAGCTTTACCTTCAATTGAACTTCCTTCATACTCATCAATTGGTTTACCAACGATATTACCAGCCGGTCTAAAACGGTATCCGTAGATTTTCCCTCTGGTTAAAAGTTCTTCTAAAAATTCTTCAGCTACTTCATCATGCCACTCTTCAGGCACATATCTAAGAGCATTTTTTAAAGCTAATTCAGTTTCTTTCTCATTTAAAACGAACTCTCTTTTTGGAGCTCTTCTGATTCCTTCAATAAATTCTTTCTTCTGTGGCAATTCTTGAAAAATTGTTTTTAAGGTTATTTTTTCAACCATCAATCTCACCTCTTGTCATATCTAAAAAGTCTTTAGAATTAATCATTTCTTTCATCTTATGGATTTTTACATACATTATAACATCTTCATCAATAAAACTAACTTCACTTCTAATAAAGTCATAGATTGCTTTTGTTTTAGGGCTCAAAGCTTTAGGGTCACGAAAATCTATTGCTTGAAGAGCAGTGAATAACTCCATCGCTAAAACGTCTTTTGTGTTATTGATAATATCAAGAGCTTTTCTAGCAGCGATTGTGCCCATGGATACATGGTCTTCTTGATTAGCAGAAGACGGTATTGAGTCAACGCTTGCTGGATGTGCTAAAACCTTGTTTTCACTCACCAATGAAGCAGCACTGTATTGAACAATCATGAAACCAGAGTTGATACCCGGTTTTTTTACTAAGAATGGCGGAAGACCATTACTTAAAGAAGCATTGACTAATCTTTCCAATCTTCTTTCACTTATATTAGCTAATTCCGCAACTGCAATACCTAAAAAATCCATTGCTAAAGCTACTGGTTGACCATGAAAGTTTCCAGCGCTTATAACTTGATCATCCTCATGAAAGACCATAGGATTATCGGTAACTGCGTTCATTTCGTTTTTTAAAATCATTTCACAGTATCTTATCGCATCTAAACTTGCGCCAATAACTTGAGGAGAGCATCTCAATGAATATGCATCTTGAACTCTTTTTTCACCTTGTTTTGTCATAAGCTTTGAACCTGATAAGATTTTTAGCATTTCCTTTGAAACATCAATTTGTCCTTTTTGATTTCTTGCCTCATGGATTTTGTGATCAAAAACATCAATAATTCCTTCTAATGCTTGCATTGTTAATGCTAGATTATACATTGATAAGTTAATTGATTCCATTGCTTTGATATATGCGATAATCCCAACTGATGTCATTGCTTGAGTACCATTTATTAAGGATAGTCCTTCTTTTGCTTGTAAATAAGCAATAGGTGCGATTTTAGCGCGTTTTAAGCCTTCAGACGCAGAAAGCCTCTCACCTTCATAAAAAACTTCTCCTAAGCCAATTATTGGCAATGCCATATGGCTTAGAGGCGCTAGGTCACCGCTGGCTCCTAAACTACCTTTAGAAAAAACAACTGGTGTAATCTTTTTATTTAAGAATTCTACCATCTTCTCGATTACTTCTAATCTAATACCGCTATTACCTTTGATGAGTGCGTTAACTCTTAGTAAAAGCATACCTCTAACAATACTTTCAGAAAAAGTTTCACCAACACCACAGGCATGACTTTTAATTAGATTTTCTTGCAATCTAGCTAAGTCACATTTATCTATTGATACGTCAGAAAGCTTACCAAACCCCGTGTTGATTCCATAAACTGGATGCTCTCTTTCGATAACTTGTTCAATATACGCTCTTGCCTCATTGACTTTCTCTTTACTCTCTGAAGAAATTTCAACTAATTCATAGTCAAAAACTATTTTTTTAAACATTTCAAAATCTAAATTTGAACCATTAATAACATGCATATATAAGTGTAATCAAAACAAACAAAGGTTAATTTTGATTAACTCCCCTTTCTATAGATTTTTTAAAAAACTATCTATAAATATTATAAAAGTTTAAGGGTATAAAGTAAAGCGTTTTCATGAGAAGAGAAAAATAAAAAAGCGACAATTTGTCGCTTTATTTTCTTTTGGTGCGCCATCACGGACTCGAACCGGGGACCCAATGATTAAGAGTCATTTGCTCTACCAACTGAGCTAATGGCGCGTGCAATACTATGATATAATAAAATGGCCAATTTGTAAACAAAAATTATTCCAAATTAAGGAATTTTTCCAGTTCATTATACTTAATAAAGCTTATGCCGCCTACATTATCGACGATATCTACAACTACAGTATCCGATTCATTTAGATACCTAATAATTCTTTTAGAAGTTGGATAAATTAAGACAATCTTTCTTAGTTGTTTTCCGGTTTCTGAATAATTGACGAATTCTTCTGCACCTTCAATAAAAATTGGTTTTGATTTTCTTGTCCATTGCTTCGGATTATTGTTTACTGTCCACCGGTTGATGTTAGTTATGATGAACTCATAATCATCTTGAGACATAATCAACTTGAAAATGATTTTTTCTATATCATTTTCTACAGCTATTTGATAGGTTGATTCTCGATCAAAAATTTCAACATTTGACTTAGGAATAAGATTTAATAAATCTAGTTTTATTGTTTCTAATGTCTTTTTATATCGATATCTCATAAAAAGGTTAGCAGTGATAACCAATATTAAAAATAGTACAACTGCTGGTATGAAGTATTCCCAAAACATAATATATACCTCTTTTCTTACTATTTATGATATCTTTTTATTTAGCTCTAGTCAACAAAACAAAAAAGAATAATAAAAAAAGTTGTCAATTTTATTTTGACAACTTTTTTAAAATTTTGTTTTAATTATTCAGGTAAGCAATCAAATAACTTAGCTAATAATGTGTAATAAGATCCTGAACGAATTGTAACGCCAGCTAAATCATCAATTAGTGTAGTTCCGTCGATTGTACCACCACGTTGAGCTAGAGCTGCTAAATCTTCATTCCAACCATTTTCTGTTACATAGTCAGTAATTAATGCTACTTGTTCGTACCATTCTAAAACTGCTGTTGAACCAGAAGATACCCAAGCGCCGTCAACGAATGTATATCCGCCGCCAACACCTGCCATTCCATAGTCATCGCCTAATTCTTGTTTAGTTTGAGTATTCCATGCAAATGTAGCTCCGTCTGGTGAACCTTGAAGAACGTCGATTAATAAGTCAGTGAATTCACCTTCAACGTTAACTGTCATAGTAGCGATATATAGGTCATCAGCTGAGCAATAAATTGCTTGCATTTTACCATCTTTTGCTAATTGAACAGCTTCAGCTGCTAAAGTAGTGTACCCACCATCTTTAATTGTTACGCCAGATACATTGTCGATAAATCCATCAACAACTTCTACTGAATCATAACCATTTGCTAACCAATAAGCTTCGATTAAAGCTGCTTGTTCGTACCATTCAGCAATTGCTCCACCGAATTGAACCATACCGTAGTCATCGCCTAATTCTTTCTTAGTCATTTCATTCCAAACATAAGACCATGTATCATCTGATGTGTCTTCAGGAGTTTCAGTTCCAGCTGTTTGAGTGTCAACGCCTTGGCGTGCATCGATATAGAATCCAACGATTTCATCGTTTTCGATTGTAACAGTTACTGTAGTTACCATAGGTGAATTTGAATGTACTCCCACTAAATAAGCAGTGAATTCTCCGTCTGCTGCGAATTCTCTTGGCTCTTCAGTTGTTGGAGCTTCTGTTGTAGGTGTTGCTGTTGTTGTGTTGCCATTACATCCAGCTACGACTACTAGAGTAAGTAAGGCAACGAATAATGTAAATAATTTTTTCATTTTAAATCTCCTCCATTTCTTTAAATCGTACACCTAGATTATATAACAAAACATTTAAGAAAACAACCTTAATTTCGCTAATGTAAGCGGTTTTTTATATTCTAACACTAATAGTTTTTTTAGTTATTGACTTATGTCACAAACTTTCGTTGGTGTTTGAATTTGTTTGATTTTTAAATCGCTAGAACTAGATTATATTAGGCATTGGTCAATAATTATTTAATTTATTTTGAAGTACAAAATAAAATCAACACCCATATGTCATGGGTGTTGAAATATTTATGAATTTTCTTGATTCTTTTTGTTTTTAAAATAATTGTCCAAGTATTCTTGAATTACCGGAATTTGATCTTTTTTTATCGGCTTACAATCTGCTGGTTTGTTTTTATTTTCCAATAAAGCGATTGCCATTTCTTTACAACCTGGATGACCACAGGCACCACAATTATATCTTGGTAAAAGATCTACTACTTCTTCAATTGAAGGATCTTCTTCCACATAAAATACTTTTGCGACAAGATTGATTAAAACACCAAGTCCAAAACCTAAAACAGCTAATACAAGTGCGGGTAAAATAATCTGCATTAAATTATCCCTCCAAACCTTGAGAAGATAATAGCTAGGATAGCCGCAATTACTAAAGCGATCGGAGCACCTTTAAATGCTTTTGGTACCGGTGCGAAATCTAGCTTTTCTCTTAACATTGAGAAAATATACATTACAAACAAGAAACCTAAACCGATAAATGTTGTATAAACTAGCATTTCTAAGAAATTATGTTCTTTAGAAATATTTAAAATAGCAACACCTAATACAGCACAGTTAGTTGTTATTAGCGGTAAGTAAATACCTAAGGCTTTATATAGTGGCGGTGATACTTTTTTAAGGAAGGTTTCAACCATTTGTACTAAAGAAGCAATTACTAAGATGAATACGATAGTACGCATGTAAGTAATATCAAACGCTTCTAATACATACTTATATAATAACCAAGTTACAGAACTTGATATCAGCATAACGAAGATTACCGCCATACCCATACCTAAAGCTGAACTTCTTTTAGTTGATACGCCTAAGAAAGGACAAATTCCTAAGAATTGTGTAAGGATGATGTTTTCAATGATAAAAGCTGAGAAAGCTAACATGATTAAATTATCCATTATTTGCCACCTTCTTTGCTAATTTGTTTTTATGATTGTTCGCAATTGCAGTGATTGTTGCTAAGATTAAACCAAAGGTTAAGAAAGCTCCAACTGGTTGAACAAACATTGCTATTGGTTCAATCTTTAGGAAATCAAAGATAAATGTTAAATTAACTTGAAGATCTCCCCAAACTGTTAAAGTACCTTTACCTAAGAATTCTCTGAAAATTGAAATAGTCATAATCGCTAACCCATAACCTAATGCCATACCAACACCGTCGATTACTGAATCTACCGGTTTATTGCTTGAAGCGAATGCTTCAGCTCTACCTAAGATGATGCAGTTAACAACGATTAATGGAATAAACACACCAAGTGAGAAAAATAATGAAGGTAAATATGCGTGCATAACCATTTCAACGATTGTAACTAAAGTTGCTATCACAACGATGTAAACAGGAATTCTAACTGGTTTTACTAAATCAGCTAATTTTGAACTACTCATAATTAGAGAAATAATAAAGTTAGATAATACTAATACAAAGAATACGCCTAATGTCATACCAATTGCATTTTCTAATGAAGTAGTTACTGCCAAAGATGGACACATACCAAGTAATGATACGAATAATGGATTTTCTTTAATTATACCTTTAAAGAAGTTTTCTTTCTTATTCACTTAGTCCACCTCCTAAATCAGCTGCTACTCTTTGACCTACAAGGGTAAAACATGCTTTAATTGCATTTGAAGTTCTTGTAACTCCAGCAACAGAGTCAAACCCATTTAAATCATCAATTTCGGTAACGCCAAAATCGTTATCGACGATATCAGCACCAAAACCTGTTGTTTCAGCGTGTGATACAACTTTATAACCTTCAACTGATAAATCAGCGTTAACAGCTATTAACATTTGTACCTTAGCTGAATCTGAATAACCTTGAGCACTAACCGTATAAACTAATGCTTCAATAGTTTCCGTTCCTTTTGCTTTTAAAATAAAGATTGTTCCGAAGTCACCAGTTCCTTCTGCTTCAGATAAATCGTAATCTGCTAAAGTGTAAAATTCTGCTAGTGCTTCATATTTAATTGCGTCTTCAACTTCTTTAATCTTTGGAGCTGTGAAGTAGTTTACTACTGAAAGTAATAACCCACAAACAACTCCGATTGTAAGAAGGACTAATCCTGAAATAAGACCTTTATTCATCTTAGTTACCTCCTCCGTTTAAATTATCAAGAACGTCATTAACTAAATCAAAGATTCTAATCATTGCGTTTGAGGTAATAGTCGCTCCACCAATTGCGTCGATGTAAGTTCCGTCCGCTAAATATTGATCGCGATATGCATTTTCAACAGCTGGATTTGGACCGCCTGCATAACCTTCATTGTAATCAGAATCGTATGTTTGAGTAGTTGTTATAGCCATTGATTCAACTGAATCTAAAGTTGCATTCAATTGGAAGACAACTGTTATGGCTTTACCGCCATAAGCAAGCGTTTCAATTGTGACTGTTTTGTTAGTTTCATCAAATGCAGTGATATAAGTTTTAACGTCAATAAATGTTGTTGCTGGTAATTCGTTCTTAAATAATGCTAGATAAGTTTCAGTTGGTGTTTCACCAGTGATAACTTCTACTAAATTAAATTCATTATCGAAATAAGCAACTAGTTCTTTATCATCTAAATCATATGTAATACTTACGATATATGGTTTAGCAACCAAAGTTGCTGCATCAAAGTTTCTTTCAACATTGGTAATTTCATAAACGATACTTGGAATTTCAAAGCCATAATCTCTAGCATATAATTCTCTAGCGTATTTCATACCAGTATCGAAAGAAAGTGATGAATATGTAGCTCCTGATACGGTATCGATTGTAAATACTACGTCATTTAAATCTTTAGCAACGAATTGAGCATAGAAATCATCTCTTAAAGTATCGAAATAACTTTGAGTTTCATTGTTTTGAATCATTAATACGTCAATTAATTGATCGGTTTCTAAGGAAATTGCATAAGCTACTTCTACACCGTCAAACTTACCTACGGTTGTTATGATGTAAACCACTGCAATTTCTTCATCTAATTCATTTAATATCTTATAAGAACCAGTTAATTCTGGGTTATAAGTTTGATTCTCAAAACCAGGTATTAGATATTCTTTTTCTAAATCAGTATAATTTGCTTCAACTACTTTTTCTCCGGCACCAACAAGTTCAATAAGAGAATTATTAAACTCGACGATTTCTTGTTCTTCCGCATGAACATCAATTTGTGAAGTCATGTATCTAGAGAACATTCCGCCTAAAACGAAGATTACTAATAAAACTGCTGATATGATAATAACTGGTAAATAATTTTTAAAGTTTTTCATATTAGATCACCCACCCTAAGAATGGAATGAAAGCTGTGTACATATTGCCAGCTTTTACAAGTGTATAAAGTGCTAAAAGAATTACTAATCCAGAAAGGATACCGAAGTATAATCCGCCTGGTTTTTGGAAACGTTTAGTTCTTATAACACCAGTAAATTTATCGATTGGTAAAGTAAAGATGTTCATGAAGATTAATGATGTACCAACACCTTCAGGTAAACTACCAACAAATCTAAACAATACTGTTAAAACCCCTAAGAATAAAGCAAAGAATACTTTTCCTAGGATATTAGTTGGAGTTGTTACTGGTTCTGTAATCATAAATACTGCCGCAAACATAACTCCACCTGTCATTACTGAATAAGCAGGGAACCATAATCCACCGTCACCGCTGATAACACCGATTATCCAAGAAAGAACAAATACTGTACCAACATAGATAACTGGAGTGTACCATTTGATTACTTTTCTAATTACTAAGTATAATCCACCGAAGAAGATTGCTAGAGTTCCAGTTTCACCTAAAGCTCCTGGATAGTTTCCGATAAAGAAAGTCCATAAATCACCATAAGGTTTAACTAAAATATTGTAATCTATTTGTTTGTTAGCTGCTAAAGCACCAAGAGGTGTAGCGCCAGCATAAGAATCAATTAATACTTCAGAGGCATTAAATAAGCCCCCAGCATTATTAACAACACCCATCAGTGTGAAACCAACAACTGCGTATCCTAGCAAAGCCGGATTGAAGATGTTGTGACCAAAACCACCGAAGATCATCTTACCGATGATTGTCGCTACGAAAGCAGCGAATATTAATACCCAAACTGGAGTATAAAGCGGTAATAATAATGCTAAGATAATCCCAGGGATTGCCGCAAATGAAAGCGATAATTTTTGAGAAATATCTTTTAAAGAACGATGTTCTTTATCTGTTACAAAGAAGAAGATTCCTTCCATAAGTGAAGAAATGATACCGCCTAACATAATAAAGATTAGAGGATATAACATTTCTAGGAAAGTGATATTACCGTCCATATAGACTCTAATACCATTTTTATACCATGCAAATAAGATTACTGGTAAAAGCGCAATTATAAAATCTTTCATTATCACTTTTGTGCCGTAATCTTTATCGTGGGCAGCTCTTATAAATGGAGCTTTGCCTGCCGCAAACCTAGCCATTATTTTCCTCCTTTCAGTAAGTAAGCCTTACCTTTTCCAACTGCTTCTGTTATTTCAACGTGAGATGGGCAGATATAAGAACATAATCCGCACTCAACGCATTTATTAGCGTTTAAATCTCCTAATAATTTTAAATCTTTTCTTTCGAATGCTTTTTTAATTTCTGTTGGCGTTAAATATGCTGGACAAACATCAGCACATTTACCGCAGCCTAAACATTCTGGATAAAAACCTTCAACGATTGGTTTGATTACTACTGAACCTAAAGTATCACTAACAACCAAATCATCAATTAAAATTGCTTTACCTGTCATTGGACCACCAGCAATGTAATTATATTTTAATGGATCAAGTCCATCAACATAGCCGCCACAGATCTCAACTAATTCGCTGACTTTTGTTCCGATTGGAACTACAAAAGCATGTGGTACTTTTACGCCTTCACCGGTTACTACAACTGGTCTAACGATTTGTGGAATATTCTTTTCAACTATATCTGCATAGATTATTGCAGTTGCGGAGTTATTAACGATAACTCCAGCTTCAGCCGGTAAGTTTTTATAAGTTTTCTTAGTTACTTGTTCAACTACAAATTTTTCCCATCCTGATGGATAAACGTTTTTCACTGGGAAAACTTCCACATTTGGATAGTCTTTTAAATAAGGCATCATTGATTCTCTAATTTCTTTGTAATTTATCTTGTAAGCAACATAAGCTTTTGAAGCTCCTGCAGCTCTTGCCATGTAAGATGCACCTTTTAAAAGTTTTTCGGCATAATTGGTAATAAAGTGATAATCACACGTCAAATAAGGCTCACATTCAACAGCGTTAATAATTACTGCGTCAATTTTGAGCTTTGTTTTATACTTAACATGAGTTGGAAAACCTGCTCCGCCTAGACCTGTAAGTCCTGCAAGTTCCATTTTTTCGATAAGTTGTTCTCTCGTTAACTTATCAACATTCTTTTCTTCTTTGATAGTGTCTGCTAATTCGTTTTTAAAATCGTTTTCGATTTCAACTGCATCGACCATCTTCCCGCTAGCGTGCCATACCTTTTTGATGGCAGTAACGTTTCCACTAACGCTAGCGTGTACTCTAACGTTAAATGGCTTTTCAACACTTGCTACAAGTTGTCCTAATTTGACATAATCGCCAACCTTTACTTCTGCTTTAAGAATTGAACTTCTTTGAATTAAAGGTATATATACTTTCTTAGGACTTAAATACTCTGTTAGTGGGTTTTTCTTGCACATGTCTTTTCTTCCGTCAATAAAAATCCCTTTTACTTTTTGAAAAATCATCTATTGTCCTCCGTCTTAAAATTAAACCAAAGTAATTATAACATAATCACTTTATTTCACAAACAATTTCTTTAAAAGAAAACTTCTATAAATCATCAAGCAAAATAACTCTTTACTAAGTCGATTGCTTGTTTGATTTCATCCCTAGTAACGTCATAATGCGTTACAAATCTAAAACTGCCTTCATAGGGCAAAATCTTAACACCTTTACTGTAAAGAAATGCATCTAAACTGTATTTTCTTTCATCATCAATGTCGAAGAAAACCATGTTGATATCTAATTGAGTTTCATCGATTTTAATACCCGGAATCTCTCTTAAAAGTTTTTCCATGTATCTGGCATTCTCATGATCGATATCTAATCTTTTACTCATTTCTTTAATCGCTATAAAACCACAAGCAGCGAGAATTCCGACCTGTCTCATTCCCCCGCCCATAATCTTACGGTTATATCTTGCCTTTTCAATAAAATCTTTAGGACCAACGAGGATTGTCCCTACTGGCGCTCCTAAAGCTTTAGATAGACAAACACTAACTGTATCAGCGTATTTTGCAAGTTCCTTAACTTCCGTTTTTAAAGCTGTAGCTGCGTTAAAGATTCTCGCTCCGTCTAAATGAACGCTTAAATTATGTTTCTTGGCGATATTAAATACTTTTTCCATGTAATCTAAAGGAATAACTCGACCGTTAAAAGAGTTCTCCATACAGACTAGTTTTGTTCTAGTCGTTGAGATAGTTCTTACTTTAATCATCTTTTCTAACTTTTCAAGATTCCAAATGCCATTATCACTTTCTAAGGTAAACAACTGCACTCCTGAGATAATCGGTGAAGCTCCAGATTCATGTTGAACGATATGAGCGAATTGATCAACAATCACTTCATCGCCTTGATTACAATGGGTAAATAATGCTAACTGATTTGAAAATGTTCCAGAAGGAACGAATATTGCCGCTTCTTTACCAAACAATTTAGCTGTATAATCCTCTAAATCATTCATTGTCGGATCATCACTAAAAACATCATCACCGACTTCTGCGTTTAGCATCGCTTCACGCATCTTCGGTGTTAGTTTTGTTACAGTATCGCTTCTTAAGTCAATAAACTTCATATGCCCTACCCCTTATTAATCAATTCTTGATATAGTTTTGCCAAGTCCATAACATTGACAATAAACTTCGGATATAATCCGCTTAATATTTCATCATCGATCTTGTTAGTAAGTCTTGATAATACTTCACTCTCTCGATCTTGATTATAAATCTGTAGTCCTTGTTCTTTTTTTTCTTTTGCGATTTGTTTAACAAGTGCCATTCTCTTTAAAAAAAGTTCCAGCATTTCATCATCAATCGCATCAATTTTCTTTCTTAAGTCTTCCAATTTTCGTTAACCTCACAATCATATTTATTTTACCATAAAATAACCGTTATTTCACCAATAAATTTAAAGCAAAAAGGATGTTTCGAATTACAACAAAACATCCCTTATTAAAAATATTAACTTAACTTTTCTATTCGCCCCATCTTCTCGGATCGCCTTTGATTTTATCCAAGACCTCCATATCACAATCCTCAATCACAAAATCAACTTCTGAATTTTGGATGATTCTTTCTTCATGAACACTCTTTGGAATTGGTGCCATACCTTTTTGAAGCAAATATCTGATACAAATTTGTGCCGGACTTACTTCATATTTATTAGCTACTTCTTTGATTATGTCATTACTCAATAGATAACCGATTCCAAGCGGTGAGTAAGCAATGATAAATATCTCTTTATCTTCACAGTACTCAATTAAATCTTTGTGATCAATACCGATGAAATGACCGATTTGATTGACATGAGGTACGATATCACAGTTTTTAATGATATTTTCCAAATGTTCAATCTCAAAGTTACTAACACCAATCGCTCTAATCTTACCAAGCATATAAAGTTCTTCCATAGCTTTATAAGCTTGGACATTGCCTTCATCACAATTTTTACCCATTTCATTCCAAGGCCATGGCGCATGAATGATAAACAGATCTAAATAATCTGTCCCTAAAGCTTTTAAAGTCTTCGCAAAGGCTTTTTTAGCTCCTTCATAGGTTTTTATATGTGATTCTAACTTAGAGGTTATAAAAACCTCTTCTCTTCTTAAACCTGAATCTTTTATTGCTTTACCAACACTTGATTCATTCTTATATCCTTCAGCGGTATCAATATGACGGTAGCCATTGGCTAAAGCCATACTAACTGCATTATAAGCATCTTCACCAGGATTTATTTGCCAGGTTCCAAATCCTAATTTTGGTATTTTCACGCCATTGCTTAAGACAAAGAAACTATTCAAAACTTTCATATTTTTTGCCTCCTTTTATTTAAAATACATGGCTACATTTTGTAACTCTTTAATAATTTCAATATTTTGTGGACACTGTGGTTCACAGGCTCCACAAGCGATACACATATCTGCTAATTCTTCTGGTTTCA
>CAZMMT010000009.1:0-23596 GCA_964567465.1 uncultured Candidatus Izemoplasmatales bacterium
TCCAAATCATGATAATCAAGGAAATAAATATCGCTATAGCCTTCTAAAAGACCAATATCAAGCAACTTAATCTCACCATGATAATCTATTGCATCATTCAAGAAATTACCTAGTTTATAATTGCCGATAACACCTGTACACTTAGCTTTAATTGCACAGCTCATAACCCTTCCGCTATCAGGATTAATTCCACTCGGCAAATCAATTGAATAGACCTTTAAATTAGCGTTATTAATCATCTCAATTGTTTCTTTATAAAGCCCTTCAACATTCCTACTTAAACCAATTCCAAAGATACCATCAATAACATATTTAGTCGAAGAAAGCTTCTTCTTCAAATCATTCGGAGTTAATTCAACCAAATTATCTCCAAGTTGCTCATAATAATGTTTAAAACAAACACTGCTCTTTTCTTTATCTCCTAAAACTAATAAAGTTAAGTTATACCCTAATCTTTGAAGTTCTCTAAGCATAACTAAACTGTCGCCACCATTTTTACCTGTCCCAGCAACAACCAATATCTCTTCTTCAACATTAGGCATCATCCTCGACAAAAAATCCTTGGTCAAAACATATCCAGCTTGATACATCAATTCAGAATCAGTCATTGACTTCTCTTTCAAAGTCACTTCTTCAATCTTTTTAACTTCGTTACTGTAAAAAACTTTAACCACACTTTTTACCTCCTTATATTATGAACTCAAGCAAATATAAAATCAGTAAATGTCCTGGATAAAACAAATAAAAGAACCATTTCAATCGGTATTTTCCCATCTCGCCATTGTAAAGGAAAATAAATATAATTGCAAAAATACTAGCCCATTGCATAATTGGAAACTTAGCAAATTCCGTAACACCAAGAAATTCTAAAACTGGACTATAGATAAAAATTAGATTTAAGAATAATAAATGTAAGAAATTAGTAAACTTATTCCGGTAAACGCCAAAGAATAAAATCATCAAAACTCCATATCCACCGTAAGATAAATCTAGTAACTCAGACGCGAACACTAAAGGAATTATTAGCAATTTAAAATATTGATTCTTGTGATAAAACAAATAAAGCGACAATAGACCAACAAGTAAAGTCCAAAAAATGTTGAAAGTTATCAACATGTTGTCACCGCCGATTAAGTAAAACCCAAGTAATGCTAGTTCAATCCCCCCGGCAAAAATACCAAGTCTTAATAAATATTTGTTAATATCCTTAGTCTTGTGATAGCCTTCCGCAATCATATAAGCAAACAACACAAAAGATATTCTTCCCAAAAGTCTAAAAATATCATGAAGAAGTGTATTAGAATCTAAAAAGATAAATGCTATATGATCTAAAAGCATTGTAAATAAAGCTATCAGCTTAAAAACAAAACGGTTCATACTAAAAACATTATACTTCTATGTCAATTTCCACTGGACAGTGATCACTACCATGGATTTCATTTAATAACTTAACTTCTTTAATCTTGTCACTTATCTTATTAGACACAACAAAATAATCGATTCTCCATCCCGCGTTATTAGCTCTAGCATTGAATCTATAACTCCACCACGTATATTTAATCACTTCTGGATAAAGATGTCTAAAACTGTCAGTAAAGCCCGCATCCAACAACATTTGGAACTTAGTGCGTTCTTCAATCGTAAAACCAGGATTCTTTTCATTAGATTTAGGATTTTTTAAATCAATTTCCGTATGAGCGACATTTAAATCACCGCAAAGGATAACAGGCTTCACCTGATCCAATCTAACCAAATAATCTCTAAAATTATCCTCAAACTCCATTCTATAATCTAGTCTAGCTAGTTCTGGTTGAGCATTTGGTACATAAGTATTCACAAAAAAGAAATTATCATACTCTAAAGTAATAACCCTACCCTCATCGTTATATCCTAAACCATCAATACCATAAACGACCTTTAAAGGTTCTTTCTTAGTATATATCAAAGTACCAGAATAACCCTTTTTATCAGCAGAGTTCCAATATTCAAAATAGCCGTCATAAAGAAAATCTTTTTGATCCTCTTGCATCTTAGTTTCCTGTATTGCGAAGATATCCGCATTAACAGTTTTAAAGAAATCATCAAAACCTTTTTTCCTTGCGGCTCTTAATCCATTAACATTCCAAGTAACAAACTTCATAAAATCTACTCTCACTTTCTAAATTATCTAATATACAGCTTAATTATAACATAAACGAAAATATTTTTTTAAGCATAAGCAGTTATTTCCTTAAGGTTTATTTACAAATAATAATATATTTTCTATAATAGTAATACACTTTAAATTACATAGGGAGAATTTTATGGAAAATAACCACAAACAACTTATGGAAATTGCGATTGATGAAGCAAGAAGAACCATGAACCTTGATTTTGGCGGCCCTTTCGGTGCCTTAATCATCGATCAAAACAATGAAATTATCGCCGTAGCTTCCAATACTGTACTAAGAGACCATGACCCAACTGCTCATGCGGAAATCAACGCCATTAGAAAAGCCACAAAGAAACTTGGCTCACATGACCTCAGTAATTGCATCCTCTATACTACTGCTTATCCTTGTCCAATGTGCTTAGGCGCAATAATTTGGTCTAACATCAAAAAGGTCTATTTTGGCTGTGTTGAAAAAGACGCGGATGAAATAGGTTTTAGGGATGACTTCATCTATAAATTCATTGAAAATAAAAGATCTAACCTCAACATCTTAGATTTAGAAGAAAAAGAAAGACAGACCTGCCTTACTCTTTTTAAAGAATATCAAGATAAAAACAAACAATTATACTAAAAAAGCACTGAAAATTTCAGTGCTTTCTTTTTTTATAATAATTTTTTATAAGCAATCTCTTCATAGACTAATTCATCATCTACTCTTTTAGATTCCATAACACTTATTCTTGATATTGGAATATTAATTTGGTTAAACATAAAATTCTCTAAATCGCTATAGCTAATCTCAACTTTACGACCTAAAGTAATATGGGGAGAAAAGTTTGAGTTATCAATTACAACTCCCGCCTTTTCTAAAGCCATTAGCACTTTCTTTTGTAATATCCTAAGTTGTGAACTTAAATCTACTTTTACATTCACCAAACAGTGTTTTGTTGATTTCTTAAAACTTGAAAGTTTTATTGTTTTAATATCAAACTTTGGATATTCAATCTGCTTGATGCTTTCAATAATCTTCATTAATAAAGTATTATCGACCTCACCAATATAATGTAAAGTTAAGTGCAAGTTATCATAACTTGTAAAATTACCTTTATATCCATCTTTTAATTTCTCAACAGTTTGATATAGTTCATCCTTAATTAGCTTCGGAAAAAGTAACGCAATAAATACTCGCAAAATACTTTTACTTGTCTCCCATAGTCATTACCATGACTGCTTTAGCTGTATGAAGTCTGTTTTCCGCTTCTTGATAAACAATTGAAGCTGGTCCATCAATAACACTATCAACAACCTCATTACCTCTGTCTGCAGGTAATGCATGCATATAACTAACACTTTTCTTAGCTAATTTCATCATATCTTCAGTACACTTCCAAGATTTATAACTTTCTAATAAATCATCAACAACTTGATCTGATTGATTGTTTACCCAAGAACCCCAGTTCTTTGGAATAACAACGTCCGCATCTTTATAAGCTTCTTCCATATTATGAGTAATTCGGAAACTTCCGCCATTTTCAAGTGCATTCTTTCTTGCTTTTTCAATTGCCCAATCTGGTAAATCATACCCTTCTGGATAAGCAAGCGTAACATCCATGCCATATCTAGGGAATAATAAGATTTGCGTTAAAGGAACAGAAATAGGTTTCTTATGAGTAGTAGCGTAAGCCCAAATAATCGAAATTTTCAAATTCTTTGTTTCACCTTTAACTTCTTGAATTGTCATTAAGTCAGCTAAACCTTGCATTGGATGATACAAATCACACTGAAGATTCATAATTGGAACAGTTGAATTAGCAGCCATTTCTCTTAAGAACTTATTACCGATTCCCCAGAAGCAATTTCTACAAGCAATACCATGTCCATAACTTGATAAAATTGTCGCTGTATCCTTAGCACTTTCACCATGAGACAATTGCATTTTTGATGTATCCAAGAAGATTGCGTGTCCACCCATTTGGGCTAAGCCAGCTTCCATTGAATTTCTTGTTCTTGTGCTTTGTTCAAAGAACATTAAAAATGCATTCTTGTTTTTTAAATATGTAGTATCTTCATTATTATAAAACTTTTTCTTTAAATCCTTTGATACTTCTAATAACTTATCAATTTCTGGTTTAGTCCACTCTTCTAATGTAATAAAATGTTTTCCTTTAAATAATGGTTTCATTGTTTATTTTCTCCTTCTTTTATTTTAATTCGTTTAAGTAAATATTTGGTATAGCCGCATACATTGCGCATGCTTTAACTAAATGCTCTTTATAAGTAATTTCATTTGGCGCATGAGCTTGTTCTTCCTTACCCGGTCCAAAGCCGATACAAGGGATATTATGTCTACCCATAATCGAAACTGCATTGGTAGAAAATGTCCATTTATCGACCAAAGGTTGCTTTTCAAACAAACCTTCATATGCCTTAACAGCCGTTTTGCATACTACGTGTTCCTCAGGCAAAACCCATGTTGGAAAATATGATTTAGTAGGATAAATTAACCCGGTATATGAAGGCCTAGCATAATCATACATCTCAACAATCGCATTAGCTTTTTTTACAGATGGTAAATCTTGAATTTCTTTTATCGCACTCTCAAAGGTTTCTCCATCAGTAAGTCTTCTATCGATTGATACTGTACAGCCATCGGCTACAGCACATCTTGATGGTGAAGAATAAAAAATCTCACTAACAGTTAATGTGCCCTTACCTAAAAATGCATTGTCTAATAGTCTTTTATTTAGTTCTTCTAACTCAATTAAAATTGGTGCCATTTTAAAAATTGCATTATCGCCACGTTCTGGAGCACTACCATGACAAGAAATACCGGTTGTCGAAACCTTTATTTCCATTCTGCCTCGATGCCCTCTGTAGATATTCAAACTAGTTGGTTCGGTTATAACCACAAACTCAGGTTTGATTTTTTCTTCTTCAATCAAATATTGCCAACACAAACCGTCACAATCTTCTTCTTGAACAGTTCCTGTTATTAACAATGTATAATCAGATTCTAAACCCAATTCCTTAATAATCTTTCCAGCATAAACCATTGAAGCCATGCCGCCCTCTTGATCAGAAGCGCCTCTACCACCGATTTTGCTTTCATCTTCAAAGCCTTGATATGGATCGAACAACCAGTTCTTAATTTCGCCAATACCAACAGTGTCAATATGAGCATCCATCGCTATTAAATGTTTCCCGTGTCCGATTCTACCAATGACGTTACCCATCTTATCGATTCTAACTTCATCGAAACCAACAACTTCCATCTCTTCTTTTATTCTTAAAACAACTCTTTCTTCCCCACAACTTTCCGAAGGAATCTTGATCATATCTCTTAAGAATTTAGTCATCTCTGGTTCGTATTTTTTTGCTAAGTCTAATATTTTCTTAAATTCCATATTTTATTCCTCACGCATTCTTTTTATCAACTCATCGTAATGATGAATAAGTTCATATTCTTTGTCCCAAAAATCTTGAGATTTCATTGCATCTAAATACTCTTTAGGATAACCAAATTTTAACCAATCTTTTTCTTTTTGATGGAATAATTTTTCTTTTTGACTCAACGGTCTATAATCAGCTATATCACAAGTATCAGCTTTTAGAAATACATCTCTAAACCATCTTCTTAGAACGAAGTCTTCTGTTTCAAGATATCTTTTGTTAAGATCAGTTAGAACAGTTTCATAGCGATCATAACCATCGGTTGCAATCGTTACTACATTATCATCAGGACCAAGTTTTAAAAACTTAGCCATTTTAATAGCGCCAAGAATATTACAAATGCCTGATACCCCAAAAAGTTCTCTCATTTCTAAAGCAATGTTTCTATCCACACCATATTCAACTAATATATCTGTTCCGTCATGAATCAACTTTAATCCTTGAACAGACTCTTCATCTTTTATAAGCGCAATAAAATCAGTATTCAAAACATTGTGAATTAGAGTACACATCTTATCGCCAATACCTTCAATACGGTGCTGACCTCTACCACCATTCATCAATGTAGAACATTCATAAGGTTCTAAAGCAACAACTTTAGATTCTGGGAAAACCTTCTTGATGTGATCTCCAGCAGCTAAAGTTCCTGCAGAACCAGGAGCTGAAGTGAAGACTGCTATACGGCCATTTCCAATTCCCTTAACTGCATCAACGCAGGCACTGCCTGTCACATGACGATGGAAACGATAATTTGGTAAAAGTTCAAATTGAGCAAGTGATCTATTCATTGGATCTTTCTTTAATTCAAAAGTTCTTTCTAAAGTTAATATTACATCTGATTCAGTTCCTGGAGTTAAATCTAACTTCGCTCCATATCTTCTAATTCTTTCATATCTTTCTTTACTCATATTATCTGGCATGATGACAATTGAATCATACTTCATCAAATTACAAATATAAGAAACACCAATACCGAAATTACCAGTTGATGGTCCTAAAATTGTATGTTGACCAGGAATTATCGTTTGATCCACACAACCTTCTATAAGTGTGGAATATGCTGGACCAACTTTATGTGATCCGCTTGGATAATACTTCCCTAATAAAACTACGATATTACATTCAACGCCGGTTAATTCTTTAGGTAGTACAATCTTGTGGACATTGTTTTCTTCATCCCGCCAATTAATGTTAAAAAGATTGATTGGATCAAGTTCATTATCCTTGTTTTCTAAAGCTCTTTTTCTTACTTTAGGATCAATTAATGATGGATGTGCCATCTCATCATAAGTTGGTCCAAATGGTATTTTACTCATTTTTTAAGTCCTCTTTTCCTTTTGCATTCATATATTCAACCAGTTCTTCTAAACTATCATTTAAAAGACTAGGTTCTTTCAATGTTTTTAAAGCACTAGCAGTGTCTTTTAGACCATTACCAGTGATAATAATTGTAACTTCTTCTTCAGGTTTAATTATTTTCTCCTTAACCGCTTTTTTAAACCCAGCAAAACTAGCAGCTGCGGCTGGTTCAGCAAATATCCCTTCAGAACTTCCTAACTCTTTCATCGCTTCTTTAATTTCATCATCTGTTACTTTAACGAAGTAACCGTTACTTAACTTAACTGCATTCATACCCTTAATAGGATTTCTTGGAATTCCAACAGCGATACTATCGGCGTAAGTTTCTTCTTCGGTTTCTTCTAAAGCTCTATTTTCTTTAAATGCATCATAAAACGGTGAACAGCCTGAAGCCTGTACTCCAAGTATCTTCGGAATCTTACTTATCATATTCAATTTATATAGATCATAAAAACCTTTATAAACTCCACCGATTGTACATCCGTCACCAACCGAAACAACTACCCAATCACTCGGGTTAAAATTCAATTGTTCCGCAATCTCTAAAGCTACTGTCTTCTTACCTTCGATTAAATTAGGATTGATTGCGGCATTACGGTTATACCAACCAAAATGTTCAATTGCCTTCTTTGATAAACTATAAGCTTTTTTATAATCGCCATCAACCTTGATAACATCAGCGCCAAAGGCTAATAGTTGTGTTAGTTTACCAGCAGGTGCTCTTTTAGGTACAAAAATAACTGTCTTTAATCCAAGTCTAGCTGCATTACCTGCTAAGGATGAAGCAGCATTACCGGTTGATGAACAAGCAACTACATTGTTCCCTAACTCCAATGCCTTAACGCACGCTATGACACTCGCACGGTCTTTTAAAGACTGGGTTGGATTCACGCCATCATCTTTAAAATATAAGTTTTTAATACCGTATTTATTAACTAAGCTATTGCTCTTTAAGAGTGGTGTGAACCCAACTCTTAGAGTGTTTTTTGTGTATTCTTCTTCTACTGGTAAAAGTGGTAAATATCGCCAAATAGACATATCTTTATTATTAATAAGTGTTTTTTTATTAAAAACCTTAGCAATCGCTTGATAATCATATTCGATATCTAAAATACCTTCATCTAAACATTTAGGACAAGTTAACATTTCTTTTTCTTTTTTGTAGAACTCGTTACATTTAGTGCAACGATAACCCTTTACATAACTCAAAATCTACTCACCAGCTTCCAAGGAAATGATTTCATACTTACTAACATCGAATAATCCTAAATCCGTTAATTTAAGTTCTGGTATAACTGCCAAAGATAAAAATGCTAATTGTAAGAAAGGATCTTCAATCTCTTCACTTACACCCATATTTCTAATTAACTTATCCAAACTTTCTAACCGCTCTTCTACAAACTCTAAAGTTTGGCTTGTCATTAATCCGGCTACTTCTAGATTAAGGTAATCCAAGACCTTATTTTCACTGACTAAAACAATTCCACCACCGATATCTTTAATCTTTTTAATAGCTAACATCATATCTAAGTCATTGTCTCCAAGACAAATTAAATTATGGGAATCATGCGCAATAGTCATTGCTAAAGCTCCGTTTCTTAAACCATAGCCTTTAACAATCCCTTTTCCAATATTGCCACTTTTTTTATGTCTTTCAAGCACACAAAGTTTCAGCAATCTTGGATTATTCTTCGGTAAAAATAAACCGTTTTCCAAAACAACCCTTTCTACTAATCTCTTAGTGGTTACATTGTTTTTAACTAAGCCAATAACGTTAACTAAATCACTATTTGACTTAACACTTAAATCAATATTATTAAAATCGATTTTTACTGTATCGGTTACTTTGCTAGTATCAATTTTAACTGGATCAACTAATAATTTATTTTCCCAAACAACAGTTTTACCATTCTTAAAAACATGCTCCACATTTATATTTTCTAAATCCTTAAAACAAACAAAGTCTGCTTGTTTACCAGGTGCTATCGCTCCAACGCTTTTAAGATTATAACATTCCGCTATATTTAAACTCGCCATTGAAATCGCTTCAATTGGGTCTATTCCATTCTTAATAGCGATGTTAATATTGTTGTCGATATGACCAATCTTGTTAATATCGCTCGGATGTAAATCGTCGCTACAAAACAGTATTCGGTTATAATATGCAGGATTTAAACCGCCTAGAAGATCACTGACGTTCTTCGTTTGTGAACCTTCTCTTAAATGGACATACATCCCTAGTTTTACCTTTTCGATAAGTTCTTTAGGAGTTGTACATTCATGATCAGTCGCAATTCCATTTAAACGATATGCGTTAAGTTCTTTACCTGTCACAGAAGGGGCGTGACCATCTATTACTAACTCTTCAAACGCCTCTATTTTTTCTAATACATCACCATCACCATGTATCGCTCCTGGATAATCCATCATCTCGCCTAAGCCGGTAACATTCCTAAACTTTCGATACTTTTCAATATCCTTAGCCTTAAGAATCGCTCCTGAAGTCTCAAATGGCGTTGAAGGTACACATGAAGGAATCATCATAAAAACATCAATTGGCGAAGCTTTAGCTGTCTCAAGCATAAAATCAATTCCTGTTTCGCCTAAGACATTAGCTATCTCATGACAATCTGCGACAACTGAAGTTGTCCCTCGCTTTAAAACTGCTCTTGCATAATTATTAGGCGTCAACATACTCGATTCAATATGAACATGACCATCAATAAAACCCGGTGCTAGATAGTACCCTAATAAATCTATTTCTTCTTTCCCTTGATAATCACCAATTCCGATAATAACTCCATCGGCTATTGCTAGATTACCTGTATCAATGTCTTTAGTATAAACATTGATGATTTTGGCATTTTTAATGACTAAATCAGCCAATTCTTCGCCTCTAGCAATCGCAAGCAATTTCAATTTATCCAAACTAAGCACCCCATTTATTTGATATTTTCAATAAAAGACCTCAATAACTTCAAAGAAATATTCTTTCGATATTCTTTATTTGACCTTTGATCATCAATTGGTTTAATAAACTCATCATACCAATTAACTATTTCGCTTATTATACTTTTAACTTCATCAACGGTTTTTCCAATTAATCTTAATTCTAACTCTCTTCTTCTAACAACAGTTACATTAACGCTACCAAAAGCAATTCTAATATCTTTAATAACATTATTTTCTAATTTATAAGCACCCGCAAAAGATAATTTAGAAATTGCGTCACTTAAGCGTGGGCCTACCTTCTTAAAATAAGCCTTGGTATAACTAATCTTCGGAATGATAACCTTAGTAATAAGTTCGTCTTTTTCAAGATCGATTTTTCTTACGCCGGTAATAAAATCACACAAAGCAACTTTTCTAACGCCTTTGATAGATCTTAATTCAACCAAAGCATCGAGAAGATAAAGCGGAACTAATGAATCTCCCGCTGGAGAAGCATTACCGATATTACCAGCTAATGTTGCGGTGTGTCTAATTGCCGGTGAAGCCATTTCTAGGATTGTATCTTTCAAAAGTTCTGGAACTAATTCATTTTCCATAATTGCTTCTAAAGAACAAACACTACCGATATAAACAAACGTCTCATCTTCATAAATCTTTTTAAGCTCTTCAATATTGCTGATATAACAAACGTCAGATTTAAAACCAATTGGCATTGAAGTATGAGAGCGGTTTTGAATTAGCATATCCGTTCCGCCAGCGACTAATCTTACCTGATGATTACTTAAAATCTTAAGACATTCATCTAAACTTAAAGGAATATATGATGTTACCATAAACCTTCACCTGCTTCAGCTGCTAATTTAACAGCCTCAATAATTAAGTTATAACCGGTACATCGACACAAGTTTCCTGATAGTCCAATTTTAATCTCAAAATCAGTTGGATGCGGATTCTTATTTAACAAACTCTCCGTAGCTATAATCATTCCCGGTGTACAAAAACCACATTGAACCCCACCAGCCTTGGCAAAAGAATCTTTAATAACTTGATACCTTTTTGTTTTGGAAAACCCCTCAATTGTGATGATTTCTTTGTTTATAACATTAGCTAAAGGCACTGAACAAGAGTTAACAATTTCCTTATTCATCAGCACTGCGCAAGCACCACATTCACCTTCGCCACAACCTTCTTTTGGACCGGTTAAATTAAAATCATCTCTTAAAACATCCAATAATCTTCTACTTGGATCAGTATCTAATTCTTTAATTTCACCATTAAGTTTAAATTTAATTTTCGCCATTGTTTATCAACTCCATTATGTATTCCGGAGTTACCGGAATCTTAAAGACTTTTCTTTTTATCGCTTGTTCAATTGCCATAGCTACTGCTGGTGCACCACCGATTAAACTCAGTTCGCCAACACCCTTAGCTCCATAAGGACCAAAGGCATAAGGGTTTTTAAAGAGATACGTTTCCATTGGACACATATCCATAGCTGTAGGAATAATATAATCAGTCATATTCTTTTGCATAATCTTTCCTTGCTTGTGTTCCATAACCTCTAAATATCCATAGGCTAACCCTTGAGCCAAACCGCCATCAGCTTGTCCCATAACAATTCTTTCATCAATCGCTTTACCAATATCATAAACAGACCAAGTCTTTTTTATATTTACTTGATAAGTGTCCTTATCAACTTCAACTTCAACTACATTAACCCCCCATGAATATGCTGGGTATGCATCCCCTTTAAAGGTTTCTTCATCGTATTTTATATATTCCGGTTGAACATACTGCTTTTCAACCGTAAAACTTTCCTCATTAAATCGCTCTTTCATTTCTTTGGCAGCTCGAGCGACAATACCACCAACAATCATCATTGTTCTAGAAGCTACAGTTGGTCCAGAATCAGGCACAAAATCAGTATCTGGATTATCAAAAATCACTCGTTCTATATCAATCTCTAAAATGTGAGAAACAAGCTTTCTAAAACTTGTTTTAACACCCTGACCCATATCCACAGCCGCTATTAAAATATAGACCTTGTCTGAATCTTTCTTTAATTTAACTCTAGCTTTGATATGATTTTGTTCGCCAGAACCAGTAAAACCACAGCCATGGAAAAACAAACTCATACCCACACCTTTATAATCACTCTTATCATACTCAAGTCGTTTCTTTAAATAGTCTGATTCCTTGATAACTTTATCAATCATCTCAGGCATCAAAATCGGATCTCTAAAAATTCCCATTGTTGATGTGAAATCATTTTGCTTTGCTAAATGATCCAACTTAAATTCAAGTGGATCTACTCCTAACTTCTTTGCTACATGTTCAAAAAACATCTCAACCGCAAAGAACATCTGCGGAGCACCGAATCCTCTAAATGCCCCATTAGGAACGGTATTAGTTCTAAACACATCACCGCTAATATCTAGATTATCGATTCTATAAGCCCCAGTACAAGCGATTAAAGCCCTTGATAAAACTACTCCGCTTAAACCGATATTAGCACCACCATCAATTCCTACAACTGCTTTTAAACCTTCAATTCTGTTATTTTTAATATAACCTTCAAAATGAACTCTTGAAGGATGCCTTTTTGTTGTGACAAGCATATCTTCTTCACGTTCAAAAATTAACTGAATCGGCTTTTGGATTTTCTTAACTGCTACAGCTAATTGACAACCTATAAGAGAAGGATATTCCTCTTTCCCTCCAAAAGCGCCACCGACTGTAGCTTGAATGATTCTAACCAAATCATCTTTAACGCCCAAAGCTTGAACAACTGCATTTTTAACATAGTATGGACATTGAATAGAACCAACAAGAGTAACTTTATCTTTTTCTGGATAACCAATAAAACCTTGAGTCTCGATATAAGCTTGTTCCTGATAAGAAGTCTTGTAATCATATTCAATTTTTTCTAATCCCTTAAAAGCCTTTTCTCCAATACCTTTATCAAAATGATAATGGACGACACTATCAGTCCATTCAAATAATGGTTCTTCCTCTTTATAAGTTATCTTCACTTGTTTTAAAAGATCATTTATTACTTGTTTTTCCGGTCCGACAATAAGTGAAATTGGTTCATATAAATAAGTAATTTTTCCAGTAGTAAAAACAGGCATATCTTCATAGATAACCTTAACAATATTCTTACCAGGAATATCCTTATAATCGACTACATAATACCCATCAGGTAAATCAGGGTATTCAATCTTGATAATCTCACCTTTAGCGATAGTTGACCTAACAGTAAAAGCATAAAGCATTCCTTCTATTTTATAATCAGCTACATACTTCGCCTTACCGCTACACTTATCCTCATTGTCAACTTTATTGATTGAAATTGATATATCCTTCAAAAATATCACTCCTTATTAAAACTGATAGCTCCCGTAGGACACTTAGCAATACATAAACCGCATTCAAAACATTTTTCCGGATTAAAAGTAATCACTCCTGGATAGGAAATAGCGAAATATGGGCAAATCTTTTCACACAACATACAATCAATGCATTTATCCTTGTCTAAAACAGGCAAAGATTGTTTATACACAACTTCCTTTTTTAAACCATGATTTATGACTTCTTCAATTGAATTAAAACCATACTTCTCTAAAGCTTTTGGCAAGTCTTTAATAATCTTTGAATAAAGATCTTTACCATATAATAAAGCAGCTGAAAGCATTTGGACTCCACTAGCTCCGGCTAATAAAAACTCTAAGACATCATCAGCGCTTTTAATTCCGCCAACGCCAATAACAGTTAAAGATGGTTCAGCTTGCTTTATCTTATAAACAGTCGCTAAAGCAATTGGTTTTATCGCTGGTCCGCTTGTCCAGACAAAACCTTTATCATTACCATAAATAATCTTTCTTTCTAAAACATCAATCTTCATGGTAGGTCCTAAAGAATTAATCGCAACTACACCATTAGCTCCAGCCTCTTTAATCGCTCTTGCGAAGCCTTCTGGATTTGGTATATGCGGACTTATTTTCATATATATCGGCTTAACTGTGTTTCTTCTAATTGTTCTAACAGTCTCTTGAATAACACTCAAATCAGTTCCAACATAATGAGTAGAAATTTCATAAGCATCAGCGTATTGATCTACTTTAGGAACCAAAAATTCCATATCTTCTTTAGTGTATCCTAAACTGATGATTAAAGGTCTATCTTTACTTTTATGAAACTCAGGCAAGATTTCATCTACCCATACCTTATAACTAATTTCACTCCAAAGCTCACTATTCATAATAAATGTCTTATCGCCATAAATACATGGCTTTGGTATATGAGGAAGTTCCTTAGAAATTGTCTTCGTGACAATCCCTCCACAACCTTGTTCTACCAAATAATTCAATTTAGCTAAATCGCCATTCAACGGTCCCGCTGCCGGCATCAATGGATTCTTAAATGTTAATCCATCAAAACTAGTACTTAAATCTAACATCATTGCCTCCTTCACTAATTCTTGACCAAAGTCTTTCTGCTTGTGATAATCCTTCTAATCTATCTAGAGAATAATCTTCTGTTTCTTGATAATCTTTATACTTGATTTTACCTCTAGCAATAACCCAATTTGGTTTTAAACCGGGGAATACTCCATAAAACAAATGGGAAAAGATATTGTTTTCATTAACTGGAGTTAAGTTATTAAAATCAAGTACTAAAAGATCAGCCTCTGAATCTTTTTCAATTCTACCGAGTTTCGTTCCTAAAAGACTATTCGCATATTCATAGGTATTGTTTATAATTCTTTTTAAATCATCCAAAGAAAAACCAATCGGTGAAGATTCCTTTAAATGACTTAGATAATAGATATTAAGATACTCAACGGCTTGTGATGGAATTAATCCATCATTTCCGCTAATTACTCTAATTCCTTTATCTAAGAATTTCTTAATTTGTGAAATGCCCACAGCGTTATTTAAGTTCGATGTAACATTGACCGCAATAACTGAGTTATGTTTTTTTATGATATCCATTTCTAGTTCATTGATATGGGTACAATGAACCAAAAGACTTTTTTCGTTTAGTAAATTATACTTTTCCAATCTTTCTACTACTCTCATCCCATACTTTTTAATCGAATCTTCTTCATCCATTAAACTCTCTGCCACATGAATGTGAATACCATTATTATTGAGACTTCTACTAATTTTTCTTAAACTCTCATCACTCAACGAAAGCGAAGCATGCATACCAAATAAAGAGTTCGCTAAGTATTTCTCTCTTAATTTAAAGCCAGATAAATTTTCTTTTATTGCCATATCAACATCAAACCTGTCACTTGTCTCAAAAGCAGTTACACATCTTAAACCTAATCTTTCCACCAAAGCTTTTTTAATCAAACTTAAGCTTCCTTCAATTTCACCACTTGCGTGATGATCAATAATTGTAGTTGTCCCAAAGCTAAGTTGATTCATCGCTCCAATTAAACTCGAATAATAGATTAAATCTTTATCTAAAAAATGATCTACCTTCCACCATAGTTGTTCTAGTATCTCCACAAAATTTGTTGGATTAAACTTAAAACTCATTCCTCTTGCGAAAGTTGAGTATAAATGCGTATGTCCACTGACAAACGCCGGAATTACGAGCTTTCCAGAGAGATCATATTCTTCATAACCTAAATTTTTATAATCGCTCATTTTACCAGTGGCGATTATTTTTTCGTCAATTACTATAAAACCTAAGTCTTCATATTTTTGATAATCATAGATTCTTACGTTTAATAAAGCATAAGCCATAAATAATCCTCCAAACTTATATCTTGATTCCTTTACCGCCGATAAACTCTGAATTTCTAATCACAAATTCACCGCGATTCATTAAATATGTAACCTGTCCCGATCTTTTAAAGTTTTCATATAAGTTATAATCAGTCGCATTATGAGCTTCATAGATAAAGTTGTCATATACTTCATAGATGAATAAACTAGCAATATTGCCTTCTTTAATTTCGCCTCTATCACTCAAATTAGGATAAAGACCAGCAATATTCTTACTCATCTTATCGATTACTTTTTCTTGAAACAACTCATACATAACGTCAAATGAAAACTCAATTCCGCCAATGCCTAAAGGTATGTCATTTAAAAACTGTTTATCCTTGTCAGCTTTATTAAAACTGCAGTGATCAGTTCCGATTGTATAAACATCTTTAAAATTCTCTTTTAAAAGCGTTCTTTCTTTTCTCGTTCTTAATGGCGGTGCCAAAGTATATAAATAGCCATCGCACCGCTCTAAAAAGTCATTGGTGAAAAGAAAATAATGCGGACAACTTTCAATGAAGAAGCGTTTATTAATTAAATTAGGAAAGTCATTCTTTAATCTCTCTAGAGTATTTCCACTACTTAAGTGAACCATGTATAAATAACCACCATATTTTTCTACATATGAAGCTAGCTTTAAAGCTTCTTTAGTTTCAGATATTGTTGGTCTTGATTTTAATAGGCAATTAAATTTAAAATTTGGATTCAAATCAATCAAAGCGTCATTTTCAATATGAGCTAATAATAAGAACTTATATTTTTCTGATAACTTCAACAGTTCAATTATTGCTTCATCATAGGTTCTTCTACCACTATTAGAATAAGTAGTAAACAACTTTAAAGAATGAATTCCTAGTTCTTTCATCTTTAGAACAAACTGTTCTAAATCACATTTTGGATTCTTAATCGTCGCATGAAAGAAATAATCAATATGAGACTTTTCTGCTTCTTTAAGTCTCTCGTGATAAGCTTTTTCTAAATCTTCAACATTATCGACAGGATCAAGAAAGTCAATCACTGTAGTAACACCACCAAAGGCAGCTGCGGTTGTTCCAGAAGAAAAATTATCTCTTGACCTAATATTACCTAAGTTTAAGTCGAAATGAACGTGAGGATCAATTAAACCCGGTAATACTAAACTATTTTGTACATCCAAAGTCTCTTTGGCCACAAAATAATCTTCCGATAATTTAACAATCCGGTCTTTGTTTATATAAACATTACATTTTTTAAACTTACCATCAAGATAAACTCTACCGTTGGTTATTCTCTTGTCATACATCATCCTCACACTCCTTTTTCCTAAATTATTTCTACCTCATTAAAACCGTATCTTTCACAGACCTTATCTAACAAATCACTTCTTACAACCAAACATAAATCAATATCTGCTTGAATTAGTCGGTTTATAATCTGATCAAAGCCTTGACCGTTTAATTCTAAAACGCCAATTTCGTCTAAATAAACGGGACTAACTCTATTTCTAATAAACTCATAAATCATCTTATCTAGATATATAAATGCACGTTTATAAAAGCAGTAAGGTCCCAGTTTATAAATAATTTCATTACTTTCATCTAAATATATGTCTCTAATAATAAATGGAATTTCTTCACCAGTACTTAATCTTTGTAAATTATAACCATAAACCAAAGAATCCTTCATTATCTTCTTAGCGATAAAGCCATCGCCTAATTGGTTTTCCTTATAATAACTCTCTAATCTAGTAGATTTAAAAGAATTAATTCTACCAGTAACGATCTTCACCATCAAGGATCTCCCGCATATGTTTATGACCTGATTTATTATGGATAATCGTTAAAATCTCAGCAATGATAGAAATGGCAATTTCTTCTGGAGACATACCGCCGGTATCAAGCCCAATCGGTGAATAAAAGAATCCTAAATCTAAATCTTTACCGAACTTTTCATAGGTAGATTTTAAATAACCTTTAATTTTATCTGGTGAACACAGCATTCCTAAATATGCTGGTTTAATCTTCTTTTCAAGAATTCTATTTATAACATGATAATCATACTTATGACTTGGGGTACAAACAATGATGAAACTATCGTCTTTAATTAAATCTTGGTCAATAAAATCAACAAACCCAAGATTAACCAATTGATCGGCACCTACAAACTTATCGATTACTTCCGTTCTTTCATCAATCACAGTCACATGAAAATTCATTGTCTTTAAAACATTAACTAGCGCTTGACCAACATGCCCCGCACCGAAAACATAAATTGAAGCATTCGGACCGATATATTCATAAAACAAAGTGACAACACCTCCACAAACCATTGGTAAAGTAGTGGATTCAGGCATTACTTTACCCTCATCCAACACATATGTTTCCAGCAAACTTTTTCTTTCTTTAACAAGTATCTTCGCTTTATTTACCGCATAATATTCAATCGCACCGCCGCCAACTGTTCCATAAGTTAAACCGCTTTCTAAAACGATCATCTTCTTGCCAACCTCAACCGGTCCAGCTCCTTCTTTCTTAACAGCGGTAATTGCCATCATTGCGATGTTTTTACGTTTGTACTCATTAATTAGTTTAAAGATGTCCACACTTAATCACCTAAAACTTTACTAAGGTTAAAACAATCGCTATAACTAAAACTGCAGTTGAAATAATCGGATTAATTCTAGTTCGATCAAATTTAGCTAAAGCCTTTAAAGGATTAGTCGCAAATATTAAAAGACTTGCAAACGCACCAGAGATTAACCCTTCAGTTATAACAAAAGAAATCGCCGGTTCAAAACCTCTTATTCTAAAATCTAAGAAATCTGTCATTAAGTAATTAACACCATAATAACCGATCATAACTAAACGCCAGGCAACACTAACCAAAACTATTGATGTAATCTTAACTGATAATTTCTTTGATTCAAACAAAGGAATAACCGCAAAAACTAACAATGTCTGAATAGCCATAGCTATCATTGGATTGATTGTTTTTGCTGGAAAAAGGAAAGGTAAAAACAAATTAGTGCCTTTGATTAAAATCGCAACTAATCCCACAAAGAAAATTGCTTTTCTTGAGGAGAGCGATTTATATGCATGATAAAGAATAAACATAACTATCGGAAACATTATACTACCGGCAATTAAAGCTGGTAATAAATGTAAAGCGTATCCAAGAGTTGCTTCTATAAGCCCCCATATCGCCCCAAAAAATATAATCTTTGATATTTTATCTAAATTTTTCATAATTCATTTATCTCCTAATCTCTCTAAATATTTTTTCTGATGTAATCGGTAAACTTTTAATTCTTACTCCTAAAGCATTAAACACGGCATTAGCTAAAGCAGCTGGTGGTGTATCAATTCCAATCTCACCAACAGACTTTGCTCCAAACGGACCACTTTCTTCATAACTATCCACAAAAACTGTCGTAAGTTTCTTAATGTCTAATCTTGTTGGTATTTTATAATTTAATAAATCATTAGTAATCAACTTACCACTCTTAGTGTATTTGACATCTTCAAAATGCGCCATACCTAAACCTTGAACAATCGCTCCATCTACTTGACCTTTTGCGAGCATTGGATTGATTGTCGTACCACAATCCACAACTGACACATAATGCAATATATCAATCTCAAAGGTTTCTTTATCAATCTCAATTTCCACAAAACCTGCCATAAATGGCGGTGGCGATTTATGACCGACATAACTGCTGGTTACTTGAAGTTGTTTTTGTTCATGAGAATATGTGATTTGATTAGATAAATCAATTAAACTAATTCTCTTATCACTTTCTTCATCCCAGAAAACTTTACCATCAAAACCAACACTATCAACTTCAATATTCAATATTCTCGCTGCTTCTATAATCATAGCTTGCTTTAATTCTTTAGCAGCTTTTAAAACTGCATTACCACTTACATAAGTAGTACTTGATGCATAAGCACCAACATCAAATGGTGTTAAGTCCGTATCTGAAGAATAAATAACCACTTTATCAACCTCAGTCATTAATTCTTCTGCGGCTATTTGCGTTAATACTGTATCACTTCCTTGACCAATCTCTGTAGCCCCTACCATCAAATTATAAAAACCATCGTCATTTAACTTAATGGTTGCACTACCCATATCGATATAAGGTATTCCACTTCCTTGCATCGCTATAGCCATACCAACTGAACGAATTTTATCTTCTGTTTCTATTCTTGGATATTTGTCTTTCCAACCGATTAATTCCATTCCTTTATCGACACATTCATCGAGTTTACAGGTTTCCATAATCATGGCTGTACCTGCAGTTCCTTCACCCATAATTTCAAAGATTGGTGAAGTCTCTTTTTCTTTCATCATGTTTTTCTGACGAAATTCAATCGGATTAATATTCATTTTCTGACACAACATATCTACAGCTGATTCTAAAGCAAAATTACCTTGTATAGCTCCATAGCCTCTATAAGCTCCTGCAGGAGTGTGATTAGTATAAACAATGTCACCTGCAAACCTAACAGCTTCAACTTTATTATAAAGCGGTAAAACTTTTGATCCAGTAACCATGAAAACTGTTAAAGCATGTTCGCCGTAAGCTCCGGTATCGGATAAAGCTTCACAATTAATCGCTTTTAAAAGACCGTTCTTATCAGCACCTAAAGTCATTTCAATACGCATTGGATGACGTGAGTATGATGACTCAAAAACCTCTTTACGAGTGTAAACCATCTTTGCGCTTTTACCAGTTTTATAGGTTACATAAGCCACTAGCATTTCGCCATGAATTGCCTGTTTACCGCCAAATCCTCCACCAACTCTTGGTTTAATAACTCTGATTTTAGACAAAGGAATTTCCAATCCTTGCGAGATTATTCTTCTAACATGAAAAGGTGTCTGTGTAGCCGAATAAATAATTATTCTATTTTGATAATCCATTCTCGCATTAACTGTATGTGGCTCAAGCATTACATGAGCTTGGGCTTGAGTATAGAAGGTTTCTTTAATAACATAATCACAAGTCTTAAGAGTCTTTTGAACATCTCCTATTTCCATACCGTAACTAGCTGCGATATTTCTTTTTGGTTTAAAACCAATATCAAACATCTCATGAATTTCTTCTTCTGGATGAATAATCACTTTATTATCTTTAGCTTCTTCAAAATCAAGAACCGGTTCTAAAACTTCATATTCAACCTTGATTAAATCTAAGGCTTTTTCAACAACAACGTCATTAATACCAACAACTGCTAGTACCTCATCACCAATGTATCTTACATATTCATCTAAGACAAATTTGTCATGAGGAGAAGGTTCAGGATATCCTTGACCAGCCCTTGTAAAAGGAATCCGTTTAAAATCCTTATGAGTCAATACCATTTCAATTCCTGATAATTTTCTTGCCTCTTCATCATCAATAGAAACTATCCTAGCATAAGGATGAGGCGATCTTAACACCTTAACAATCAAAGTATCTTTTTCAGCAAAATCATCTGTATAAGCTTTTCTACCCTTCATTATTCCTAAGCCATCAATTGACTTAGTCATATTATTAACTACTTTCATGATTCATCACCTAAATATTTCTTTATTGCTTCATGTTGAGCGACATAACCTGTGCATCTACATAAATTTCCAACTAAATAACTCTTTATTTCTTCATCATTTGCATTTTTATTTTCCTGTTTTAAAGAATAAACTGTTAAAGCCATTGAAGGATTACAGTATCCACATTGATCAGCTCCTAATTCGCCAAAATAATGCGCTAACTTTTCCGCTTCTTTTTCAATACCTTCAACTGTCGTAATTTCTTTATTCTCGCATCTAACAGCTAAAACCGAACAAGAAGGAACTGGCTTACCATCAAGAAGAACTGTACAAACACCACAACTTGTATTATCACAACCTCTTCTTACGCTTTGATAATCATATCTTCTTAAAACATCTAGTAGATATTCATTAGGTTCAATTAAAAATGTTTTCTTCTGCTTATTAATAGTCAAATCAATTTTCATTTTATCACCTCACGAATTCCTCTTTTTAAATATGTTTTCATCAATAATTCACGGTATTCTTTAGATCCTCTTGAATTATCGCCTAGTTTGACCTCATCTAAAGCTAGTTTTACCGCTTCAGTCAAATTATCTTCTCGTATTTCATCTAACCCATTCAAATATTCTTCAGTATTTATTGCCCTTTTTGCGATATTTGGTCTTGAACCAATCGCAATTTTAAATCCTTCATCATAGCTAATAGCTAGATTTAAAATACTGAAATCAAGATGAGTAGTCGCAATCTTTTTAAAATAGCCTTTTTGGACTTGTTTCTTAATTCTAATCTTCAATAAAATATCCTTAGGTATTTTTTGCATATTTAAGAAATCCTCTATGCTTATCTTTCCCAGCTTATGAAATACCAGTTCAGCATTTAATACACTTAAGACTCCTAAAAGATCAGAAAAAGCAAACTTACCCATAACACTTCCACCAATGGTAGCGATATTTCTAACAGTTACTCCCATAATATTACCAATTGCTTGGCATAAAATTCCATTAGCTACTTGCTTTAATCCCTCATGGACTTCTAGCTCTCTTAAAGTTGTCATACTGCCGATTTCAAAAAAGTCATTTTCTTCTTTGATATAATCCAACTTTAAATCCTCTAAAGAGATCAAAGTATTGACTCTCTTAAGAGATATCTTTATCCATGCTCCACCAGCAATAATCTTGTTGTTGGGGTCAAGGTTTAAAACCTCATAAGCTTCTTCAACTGATTTCACTTTCAAATATTCCTTGATTTCCATATTAATCATTCCTTTCCATTATCCGTGTCATTAAACAAATCTTCTACTATATCAATATCTTTTAATATCGAATCACTATCTACTTCCACAATCTTATATTCATACTTATTTCGAAAATCTTTAAGATTATTAACTTCCGTCATAACTAAATCAGCTTTTAAATCCTTACTTATAAAAAGCGGATGACCCAATCTTTTATTAAAAGATGGCACTCTAATACGACCCTCACTATCAATCAACTTCTGATAAACATCATCTTTAATGAAAGGATAATCACCAGGTATGATAAAAAAATCATGTTCAACATGATTAACTCCAGCCTTAACTGAAGAAAACATTCCTTCAGAAAAATTCTCATTATAAATAATTTTTACGTAGTCTAAATCTTTTAAACATTCACAAATCTCTTGATGATAAAACCCTGTAACCACGATTATATTCTCACAGAATTTGTGCATGCCTTCAATGGCATAAAGTATTAAAGCTTTGCCATGGTATTTTACACACATTTTGTTTTGTTTAAATCGAGAGGAATACCCTCCTGCCAAAACAATTCCGTCGAACATAAAAACTCCTAAAAAAACGCTTTCATAAGAATATAAAAAAAATAATAGTAAAAATTGTTAAAACATTATAGCACAATCACAGAAAAAATACCATAACACGCCATAAATCTCTTTAACATTTCTTACTAATTATTTTAATATTATTATAATTTTCAATCATTAAATCGCCTTTAGCGATAATATAATCAATAATCAATTCTGCTATATCAAAAGGCAGAGATCTAATTACTTTTAAATTCTTGTATTCATCAAAATCGCCACCACCAGAAGCACGGTAATTATTAACTACCATAGTAAACTTATCACTATCTAAAACATCTTTATTTTGATATTTTAAACTTATTATTCTTTTACCAAATTCTTTATCAATATCGATAGTATATTCAATACCATCAAACATATCATAATTATAATGTTGTAGTTTCGGATAATAAAATCTTGGATTAACTTTAATTTCATCATCTTCACAGATAAAATACTCGGCATTCTTTTCCAAAATCTTTCTTAATATCGCACCTGAAACTTCTAATACCGATAAAGTATTAGCATAGATATAAGTAGAAAG
>CAZMMT010000010.1:0-17714 GCA_964567465.1 uncultured Candidatus Izemoplasmatales bacterium
GGAACCAGAGGGATTTGAACCCCCGACCCCCTGCACGTCAAGCAGATGCTCTCCCACTGAGCTATGATTCCAGTACTAGAAATTATATCAAAGTTTTAAATAGATGTAAATATTAAAAATCGCTACAATTTCTTTACTGCTGTATTAATATTGTTTCTATAAACATAAAACTTTGTAAATATGAATTCTGTAACAAAGTTTATAATCATTGTCATTCCTAGAATTATATACTCATTCCATCCTATTGCTTCTAGAGAATCACCCCACCATGTTGACAGTGGTGTAAATATCAAGTAAAAAAAAGCTACTTTTAACATTGCTTTAGGTATATTGGCAGCTGATTTAAAGGTGAACTTACGATTAAGTGTAAAATTCCATAGCACTGACAATGTTAAGGCAATTAAATACGCCGGCCAATAAACCAGTTTTACTACCTCATTCAAAATAGTAAAACTGATTATTTGTATAATGCCAGCGGATATAGAAAATAATGTAAATTTTATTATGTGAATTAAATTTTCTCTTTTTTCCAATTGAATCAAAGTTCTCAAACTACAAGAACCCTTTCTAAATAACTTTTATATATATAAGTTATTCTGATTTTACAGTCTCTTCTGAATCTATCTGTTTTGGTGCTTCTTTGCCATTTTTGTAATCATCAACCACTTTTTTATATGCGCTAAATATCTCATATCTAAATGCGAATAATATGAACCAAATGAATGCTGGCGCTAAAAATATAGTTGGCCCAAAAGCTACGAATAATGTCCATGTCCATTTAGACATTTCTCTCTTCCCAGCGAATCGCCATACAAGAAAATATAGTGCTGCATAATAAGCTAACCAAGCTAAAATGCCCAAAATTATGAAGATTACACTACCAGAATTAATACCTACAATTCTACTTACAAATCCTTGTAAATTAGCTGAAGCGAAATTAGCTGTTGAGAAGAAATTACCATTCTTGCCGTAATTAATTAAATTAACCACTAAATAAAACAACTGTTGGAAAATCAAAACCATTAAAGCTAAGAAAGCAATTGTTTCATAGACTTTTTTTAAACTCTTTAAATCTTCAGACTCGTGTTTCAAAGTTTCTTTCAAACTCATATATTTTACCCTCCGCAATATATTTATATTTTTAGTATATCATTGATAATTATCTAGTAAATGCCATCTGGCAAAATAATAAACAAAATCAACTTAATATACCAACAAATCAATCCGATATCTTTTCAGGTTCTGGATAGTCAATACCAAATGTCTCAACAACTAAAGAAAGCATTTTTTCTTCTTTAAGGGGTTTATCACGAAAATCAGTTTCTGTTTTTGCGATTCTATCTACTTCATCCATGCCTTCGATAACTTTTCCAAAAGCAGCATAAGATCCATCTAAATGTGGTGCATCCCTATGCATAATAAAAAATTGGGAACCAGCTGAATCCATATGTTGAGATCTCGCCATAGAGATTACACCAGCTGTATGATTCAAATCATTTTCAACTCCATTATTTGTAAATTCTCCCTTAATGGAATACCCTGGCCCCCCTATACCTTGACCTTCTGGGTCTCCACCTTGAATCATAAAATTCTCAATCACACGATGGAAAATTAAACCATTATAAAAACCTTTTTTTACTAAGTAAATAAAATTATTCACTGTATTGGGAGCTTTATCCGGAAATAGTTCTAACTTTATTAACTTATCACTCTTCATTTTAATTGTTACTACTGGGTTTTTCATGTTCATCATCTCCTATAAATTGTATATTACATATTAAACCATTTTTTAGCATGTTTTTCACTATAATTGATACTTTTTTTTGATATTTTTAATCTTAATACTATTATCTCCCAAATGTTATGATAAAATATAAATCATTACATTATATATTGAGGTTAATTATGGAAAAAACGAAGAATATTAGAATCAAGGCTTTTAATCTAACTGATGAAATCATAAAGAAAACCGGACCTAGATTAGCAGGGACTAAAGAATCTATGCAAGCTGCTGAAATTTTAAAACAGAAAATGGATGAGTTTGCTGATGAAACGAAAATTGAAGAGTTCTATCTCCATAAAGGTGCTTTTTTAGGATGGATAAGAATCCTAGTTACTTCTTATATTATTGCTATTGTTTTCTTATGGCTACAATTACCGATTGTTTCTTTAATTTTAGCTCTTTTGAGTATCTTGGTTTTAGTCTTGCAGTTCTTCTTTTATCTACCAATAATTGATATATTTTATCCTAAAAGAAAAGGATATAATGCTTTAGGTTATATTGAACCAAAGAAAGAAATTAAAAATCAAGTAATAATCAGTGGTCATCATGATAGTGCCAATGTATTTAATTTTTTAATTCACCAACCTAAATTGTATAATTTAAGAGTTACCGGATCAATATTCTTTGTTATACTATTATGTGTTTTAGCCCTTCCACTTTATTTCATCCAAAACAATATTTTCCAGATCATCATTAAAATTCTTCTATCTTCAGGATTGTTATTGATAATTCAAATGTGGTTTTTCGCTTCAAAAAAAGGATCTCCTGGAGCGGGAGATAACTTAATTGCGAGTGCTATGGCGGTTGAAATTGGAAGATACTTTAGTGAAAATCGACTTGAGCACACTAGAATTATTATCGCAAGTTTTGATGCTGAGGAAGAAGGGCTGCGTGGTGCACGAGCTTATGCAAAAAAACACAAGGAACTATTTAAAACTTACCCTACTACCTTGTTAAACACTGATTGCGCATATAACCTTGATGACTTATTCTTTCTAACAAGCGATATTAATAACACAGTTGAATTAAGTTTGGAATTAGCTAATGACCTAAAAAAAATCGCAAATGATAAAGGTTATAAAGCGGTTTCTAAACCAATTGCATTTTTGACCGGCGGTACTGATGCTGGCGAGCTAGCAAAGGTAGGTGTAAAATCAACCACTCTAATTGGTATGCCTTGGAGCAATGACGCTCGATCAAACGTCTATCATACTCCTAACGATACTTTAGACAATGTTGATCCAAAAATAATTGAAGCTTCAATTGATATCTTTGTTGAGTATATAGAAAGAAACCAATCTCTGTAGCGAAATTTAATGAAAATAAAACATCTTCCTATTCGAATAGGAAGATGTTTTTTTAATTTAACTTAATTTAATTTAACTAATTCTAACAGCGTTTAATATCGTATTAAGCTTCTGTGCGTGTTCTGATCCTAAATATTTAAAAACTTCACGTGAAGAGCCATCTGGTTGTGGGTAATAATGGTCATAATCATATCCATAATCATTAACCATCACATCATAAACCTCGCTAATTACAGGAGTATATCCAACCCAATCAGCGTTTTCAGCTGCATTATCAATATCTAAGAAGAAATTAATGAATTTATGAGCTAATTCTGTGTTTTTGCTAGTGTTAGGTATGACAAATGCATCTATCCAAATATTAGTATGATCTGGTGCAAAATAATCAAATTCAATATCTGTTTCTTCTGCTTCATACTCAAACACCATTTCAAAATAGTCTCCTGAATAAACAAGTGCTAAATCTAAATTTCCTTTAGCTACATCACCTTTTAAATCATCTTGACCAAAACGAATTGACCCTAAACTTTTAGCTAAAGCAGTTTCTATTAAAGTTTCTGCTTCGCCAAGCTCAGTATCATTGTTACTATTAACACTATAACCCAAGCACATTAATGCAGCTCCTATAGTATCTCTAGGTGAATCGTAAAGTCCAACTCTGAAATCATTGGTTTCATCAAATAATGTGCAAAATCCACCATTTTCACTTTCCAAAGCTAATTTAACATTAGTGTTGTTGGTATTATACATAATTCCAACTGTTCCAAAAAAATAAGGAATTAAATATTGACCAAAATCTTCTTCTTCATACAAAACTTTTGCATCTTCGAAAAATTCTACACTTTCTAAATTGGTCAACAAGCTGTAATCAATTGGCAACAATAAATTTTCTTGAGACAGTTTGTCAATCATATATTCAGAAGGAATCATAATGTCATAATCGGTGATTCCTTGTTTTAATTTGATCTCCATTTCTTCATTTGAACCCACTTCTTCATATACAACATTGACATTGTTCTCAGTTTCAAACTTCTCGATAAGATCTGGGTTCATATACTCGCCCCAGTTTAAAACATACAGTTTTTCTTTGGAACTGCAACCAACTAACGAAACGCTAAACATAACAAATACGGCTAAAACAGATATAATTACACTCTTTCTCATTTACCTACCCTCTCACTTTCTTTTGTGTTTGATTTAAACGATTAAACAGTATCATAAGTCCCATTGTCAATACAACCACCAAACTATTATAAGCAAAAACATTAGGACTTATTTGCCTTTTTGCTAATCGTGAATAAATTAATGTACTTACATTATGAAACTCACCTTGTTTCATAAAGTAACTGATTATGAAGTCATCTATACTCATCGTGAATGCAATTAAAGCTCCCGCAATCATTCCAACTTTAATGCTTGGAATTATTACATGAACTATTGCTTGAAATTTCGTAGCACCTAAATCAAGAGCTGCATCAAATAAATTTGGATCTAGTTGCTTTAGTTTGGGAAGGACACTCAAAATAACAAATGGTAATGCAAAAAATATATGTGCTAACAACATCGTTGGAAAACCAAATGTCATTCTAAAAAACCTGAAAATAATAAATAGCATAATACCGGTTACGATATCTGGATTTACTACTGGGACATTGTTTAAAACCATCATTCTGACTCTGTTTTTCTTCTTCAAACTATGAATACCAATAGCGAATGCCGTTCCTAATATTGTACTGATTGTAGTTGCTAAAACAGCTATTTGCAAAGTTACAATTATAGCTTCAACCAACTGTTGATCATTGATAATCTCTCGATACCATCTAAACGTCAATTTGAAACTATCATAATTATATTGTGATCCATGAATGCTTATTAGAATTATTACCAATATCGGTAAATATACAATTGTAAAAGTGAAGATGGTTAGAACCACTTGTAGCGTGGATCCGTATAGATTCTTTTTCATAATAATGTTTCACCTTCCTTATCAAAGCGAACGATTAACATGAAAAGACCCAACATTACAATCATCACTACAAAAGACACTGTAGCTGCAGTTGAAAAAGAACCTCTAAATATCTCTTTTTCAATTAAATTTCCCAATAAGATTGTTGTTCCTCCACCAATTCTTTCTGGTAGAGCAAATGCAGTCATTGCCGGTAGAAGCGTCATAATTATACCACTGACAATACCTCCTAAAGATAAAGGTAATGTTACTTTATAAAAGGATTGAAAAGCATTAGCTCCTAGATCTCTACTAGCTTCAATATAACCATGATCCATTTTATCTAGCACTGCATATATCGGGAAGATCATAAATGGTAAATACATTGATACCATTGCGATTATTATGGCGATATCAGAACCAATCATATCGAAACTTAAGTTAAATAAGTTAAGAATAGATACTGGTTTAAACACATTTTCCCAAGCTATAATTCTTACAATCATATTTGACCAAATAGGAACTATTAACAATGCAACATATAAAGTTTTATTCTTACTTTTCATGTTTGCAAAAAAATAGGCTACCGGATATCCTACCGCAAGGCATATTAAAGTTGTAATCCCTGCGAATTTTATACTATTCTTAAAAGCATTCAAAAATATTGGATCTGTCAAGAATCTTAAGGAATCAAAGGTGAATCTAAAAGTGTAAGAATTGAATATGTGAAAAGTCGATATTGTCGCTAAAACAATAAACAAGAAAGGAATAATAATCAGTACGGTTAACCAAGCGATATACGGATATATCAACCGTCTTAAACTCTTCATCTAAGCATCACGTGAATATCTTCTTTATCAAATGATAAAGAGACTTTATTTCCGACTAACTGCGGATCTGTTGAATGAATTATGTATTCCCTACCGTTAACATCGACAATTATTTCATAATGTACGCCTTTAAAGATAATATCAGTAACAACACCATTGATTCCACCGTTTGCAGGTCTAAGTTCAATATCCTCGGGTCTTAAAACTACTTCTATTTCAGCATTTTCTCTAAAACCTTTATCAACACACTCGAACTCATATCCTTCAAATTTAACTAAGTAATCCTTAATCATAATTCCAGGAATGATGTTTGATTCCCCAATAAAGGAAGCTATAAATTTGTTTATCGGTTCATTATAAATATCCTGTGGCGTTCCAATTTGAAGTATTTCTCCTTCATTCATAACTACCACTGTATCACTCATTGTCAAAGCTTCTTCTTGATCATGAGTAACAAAAACAAAAGTGATACCCAAAGCTCTTTGCATTTCTTTTAATTCATATTGCATATCTTGACGAAGTTTCAGGTCTAGTGCTGCTAAAGGTTCATCAAGTAAAAGCAGTCTTGGTTTATTAACCACCGCTCTAGCAATAGCGACCCTTTGTTGTTGCCCACCACTAAGAGTTTTTATATTTCTTGACTCAAACCCCTCGAGTTTTACTAGTTTAAGAGCTTCTTTGACAGCTTTTTCAATTTCCTCTTTGGGCATTTTCTTCAACTTCAAACCAAAAGCGATGTTATTATAAACATCGAGATGTGGGAATAATGCATATTTTTGGAACACTGTATTTATTGGTCGTTCATGCGGTGGCATATCGTCAATAATATTACCGTCAAACTTAACAATTCCCGCATCCTTGGACTCAAATCCAGCAAGAATTCTCAAAAGAGTCGTTTTACCACAACCCGAAGGACCTAAAAGGGTAATAAACTCATTTTCTCTTATGTAAAGGTTAATCGACTTCAATACTAAAGTATCATCAAACGATTTTGTTAATCCTTCAATTTCGATTAGTTTTTTCAATTTTTCCTCCAAACAAAAGATATTAGCAGTAAAAAATTATATTTTATTACAATGCAATAAACCATATACTCACTAAACTATATCTTTTAAAAAATACTACCCCTTTATTGTAATGTCAAGTAACACAAAATCAATACCGGGGTATTCTTTTATTATTATATCATAATAATACTTTTTTTTACTTTAAAACTTTTTTGATTAAAGCTTCTTTTTTCTTTGAAATTGGTAAATATCTTATCGGTAAATCAATTAGATTCGATTTTTTTATAATACTTCGGTAATGTGTAAAAGTTTCAAAGCTAGCCTTACCATGATAATTACCCATTCCACTATCCCCCACTCCGCCAAAAGGCAAGTAATCACTAGCGACTTGCATTATCGTATCATTTATACAACCACCACCAAATTGGCAATTATTTAAGAAGTTATTAATTGTGTCTTTTGATGTTGCGAAGAGATAAAAAGCTAGTGGATGAGGTCTATTATTAACAAAGTCTATTGCCTCATTCATATTATCATAAGAAATAACTGGCAGAATTGGTCCAAATATTTCTTCTTGCATAACTGGTGAATTAGGATCTACATTCTTTAAAATAGTAGGGCAAATTCTTGATGTATCTTTATCACCGTACCCACCAAACTCAACATCTTGGTTTTTTATTAAATCCATTAATCTTTGATAATGCTTTTCATTGATTATTTTTCCAAAATCAGGATTATTTAAAGGCTCCTCACCTAAAAATTCTTTTATATAAAAAACTAGTTTTTCAATTAATTCTGTCTCCTTCTTTCTATCCACCAAAATATAATCAGGCGCTACACAAGTTTGTCCAGAATTTATCAATTTTCCAAATACTATTCTTTTTGCAGCTAAATCTATTTTTGCATCTTCTGTTACAATCGTTGGACTCTTTCCACCTAGTTCCAAACTTACAGGCGTTAAGTTCTTAGAAGCTTTCTCCATAACGATTTTCCCGACAGATGTGCTGCCTGTAAAGAATATATAATCAAACCTTTGATTTAATAGATCTTGATTTTCTTCTCTTCCGCCTTTTACAACAGTCACAAACTCATGATTGTAAGTTTCTGAAATCAGTTTTTCAATCACATCAGAAGTAGCTGGGCTATAATTGCTTGGTTTAATTACAACCGTATTACCTGCGGCAATAGCTCCTGCGAGTGGTGCTAATGTTAAATATATCGGGTAGTTCCAAGGACTCATTATCAGAGTAACTCCGTAAGGAAAAGGAGAAATAAAACTCTTGGCTGGGAAGTTAGTTATTTCAGTTCGTACTCTTTTGTTTTTCATAAATTTTTTTAAGTGTTTAAGTAAATATCTAATCTCTTTTAAGGTCACCCCAATCTCTGAAAGATACGCTTCTCCAGAAGCTTTATTTAAATCTTTAAGAAGAGCTTCCTTAATATTATTCTCATTAGCAACAATACCATTATATAGTTGTTTTAGGGCTTTTCTCCGGTTTTCATATTTTCTAGTCTCACCTAAATTGTAATAATCTCTCTGTTTATTAACTAAATCGCTTATCTTCATAATCTGTATCCATCCCTTCTTTAATAATGATTTGTAATCTTTTCGGCAAAACCGATTTGATCTACAATTTCAACTTTTTTACCATCATCTAAAATTAAAAATCCATTGAATTTTCCAAATACTTGATGCCCGAAGTTTTTAATAATAATTAAATTAGTATTGTCTACACGGTCCAGCAAAGGTGTCATCGTGAGTTTAAGTCGATTATCGTTAGAAGTGAATTTCCATGGATTTAAAAAATTTTGTTCATCAATTTCAAACAACACTTCATCTAGTTTATGAGCCTTACCATTATAGAATATTATGTTTTCTGTTGCTTTTGATGTATCGCCAAAGCCGTACCCGATATTAAATCCTACTCTTACTCCATCCACAAAGCAAGACAAAGATCCCCAATACCAAGTATTTTTGTAAGTCCAAACACCTCTACCCCAGTCTAAGACTCCCAAATCTTTATCCTCTACAAAATCATATGATTTATCTCCGATAGATACTACTCCACTAACATTCATGCAGTTGATTTTTTGATTATAGTAAAATCTCGTAGGATTTTCTTTAAAAGGTGTAGCAATTAGCATTCTGTCATCTGAATCATGTTTCTTAAAACTTAAATCCGCATGAAAATCTTTTCCTTCGAAAAAATTCTTTATTTTCACTTTGATAAAACGATCTTTATGACGATTCAGAAATACAAAATTATGGGTTTTATCTTTATGAATTACATCTCCAGTATCCGCTGAATTAGGTAAATTAAGTTTACCAAAGGTGAAGAACTTCATCTTGGTTTTTTTAGTTTCTTTACCAGTTACAAAATCAAGGAGACTTGCATTTATTAAAGCCATATAACCAAGATCTGCTACTGTGAAACTAAAAGCGTAATCTTTGGAAATCGCACAGTAATAATCCCACTCTTTAATTCTCCATTTTGAAGCTTTAATCATCTTTCGATTATAATTAAAGATTTCTTTTAATGCATATCCCGGTTCAGTTAAATAACCGTTATCGTCAAGCAAATCTCTCTGCTTGTTTATTCGATGACTCATCTTCATAAAAAATCCTCCAAAATCAATTTGCTTAATTAGTTTAATTATAACTATTTTTATAATCAAAAACAATTGATTAACAAAATTAAAAAAAGAAGTTATTCCGATAAAGAATAACTTCAATATTTTTACAATAGTATTTGCGGAAAGAATAGCAATATTATACCTAAAACAAACATAATTATTCCCCCAAACAGGTTTGAATACTTAGCATATTTACTTGAAATACCCGTAACTTTAAATGTGATAACCGCTATAGTGAAAATCAACAAATCATCAAACATAAAGAAAAGCACATAAACTAAAATATACATTGCTGATTGAAATGAAGATAAATCATTATATGCAAGCATTGTGGTATAGATTACTGGTAGTCCCGCTGAACATGCAAGTTCAATGACATTTACAGTTATTGCTATTCCAGCAATTCCAATAATAGCCAACCAAAGATTATTATTGTTTATTACTTTTTTAGCTCTTACAATTAACTTCCTTTTGCTTTCTACTGAAGTTACTTCACAACCGCTATCTATTTTTCGTTGGCGATTAAAATGTCTTAAACTTATGAATGAGAAAACAAGAGCTAAAATTCCGATGAAAATTTGAAAGGCTTGGATTAGCGCTACTTGAATAACTAATTGTAGCCATGACATCATAATAATGTAGTAGACTATTCCACTCGTTAAGATAAATGTTAAGCCTAAAATCCACATCTTCTTACGATCTTTTAAGTTTATTAGCATCGTTATCAAGAATATCAGAATCCACATCGCACATGGATTAAAACCATCAATCAAACCGATAAAAACAGCTCCTAACAGTAAAGAAAATGAAGCTAATTCAATTTCGCCAATTAGAGGTAGAGTCACAGTTCTTCCACCATCGAAGTCTTCTGTAAGAAAATCACTTGGTAGAATAACTTCGTTATTTTTAATCTTTTCGACAATATCTGAATAATCCGGATTCTCTAAATAATAATTAACAACTTTATCAATATCAGCTTTAATTTCATATAGCCCTTGTAAATCTTTTCCACCGATAATTATATACGGATAAGCCAAATTATCTCGATTGAAAGTGTCTGTCACTTCAATAAACCATTCTTCGTATTCTCCGCCTTCTAAAACATTATATTTAATTAACGTAATATAATCTTTGTCAACCAAGTACTCATCTAAAAAAGAAGTTACCTCTCTACAAACGGTACATGTAGTGGAATAAAAGTAATGAACAACAATTTCATCTTCTTCCACTACTTCAGCGGCATTTATATTAATCGGCATTAAAAAAATCAATAATAATCCCAATATTAATTTTAAGTAAATTTTCATAAGCATATCCCTCATAAATAATAAAAATATCCAAAATAATTATAACATAGTTTCGTTATTATCCATGGATATTTTATTAAGTGTAATTATTTATTTACCTTAGCAGACAAATATTCGGTAACTGGTTTGGCTCCACTAATTATTTCCACAAACTCTCTATCTTCGTAAATTAGTAAAGATGGAGTTTCAATAACTTCTAAAGGTTGCTCTCCTTGTTCGAAAATCAATCCTTCATGGATTAATATTACTGGAATACCGGAATCTTCCAAAATAACAAAATATTCAGTAGCTTCATCTTCAATACTTCTACTAATTACACAATAAGGTGAATAGTAGAATAATATTACTTCTCCATCTTGCAAATCATTAAGTTCATCCCAATGATCCATATGCTCGAAATCGGCATAATCCTTATTTGGTAAAGCTTTTTGACATGCTACTAGGCAGAAAGTAACTAATATAATCAATATAATCTTTTTTAGCATAATTTAATTCTCCAAAATTTAAGAGGGCATTATTAATACCCTCTTAAGTAATTTCTATTCAGTCATGTATTGTTCTTGATGATAATCTAATAATGTTTTAACAACACGAATTATACTATGAGTTGAAACACTACTGCCAGAGAATGAGTCAATCAATTCTTGATTGCCAATAGTTTTTGTATTGGCATAATCAGCATAAATAGCAGGCGCTTCATCATAGAATATATTAATTCCATCTAAATCATCAGCTGTTTTACCAACAATCCAAGGTAGAAAGTCATTTTCAAAATCTTCATAAGTTTTTTCTGTTTCAGGAATAGGATTACTATCTCCCCATACACCAGCTTGATAATGACCGCTGCTATCCTTTTCAAATGATATATATAAAATTTCTCCTGTTTCAGTTGAAATGTCTATATAGGCTACACTCCAAAAATTGTCTCTTGGGGCTCTACAAGTACAAGCAACAAAAGCAACTTGATATTTTACATACCCTCTCATTTCATATTCAAAAAGAATCGGCATATCTTTCATTACTTCTGATCCATGCCCATCAAGATGAGGGAACTTTAATATTGTTAAATCGTATTCTGAACCTACTGGAGCTTCTGTTGTGTTTTTATCACAGCCTACAAATGCAAAAACTACAAAAGCCAGTACGATCGATAAAATTATTTTCTTCATTATTATGAACAAGTACCTCCAGTATCACCAGAACCTGCATAATCATCAAATCCACCAGCATTCCATACATTTTCATATCCTAAGTATTCTAGTGCAGCCATAACATAACCAGCACGTGTTCCACTCTTACAGAATAAAATAATATTTTTGTCTTCACAGAATATTGCTCTTAAAGCTTCTTCATTAACGATATCTTCTGGAGCAAATACCCAATCTCCATCAGTACGAACTAGAATGTTTTCTGCTTCTAAGAAAGTAAAGAAAGGAATTACTGTAGCATCTTTATGCCAACCATTAACGATGTCTGTTAAATTTCTTAAATCAATAAATTGTACGTCAGTTCTAACTGCATATGTATCAATTATTTCTTCACTCATACTAATAGTATCAGGAAGTGGATCAGTTAATGCAGGATTAGGCATTGTAATGTCATAAACACCATCTCCCAATACCATGTTGTCACCTTCATAAGCGCTCAAACCACCAGCATTATAAACATTTTCATATCCTAAACTATCTAATGCATCTTTAACAAATCCTGCTCTTGTTCCGCCAGCACACATTATAACGATATATTTGTCCTCGTCAAATAATGCTCTTAAAGCTGCTTCATCTTTGATAGCAGATTCATCAAAACTCCAACCATCTACTCTTACTAGAATATCCATATATTCTAAGTAATCAAAGAAAGGAATCATTTCAAAACCACGAATCCATCCATCTGCCATTTGATCATCAAAGTTTCTAACATCAACGAATTGGAAATCTGCGTTGAATAAATAATCGTCAACATTTGCCATAGTAATTGATTCTGGCGCTCCTGGTGCTTCAGTTGTAACTTCTGTAGTAGTTTTTTCGCAACCGACAAATCCGATAGCTAAAAAAGCTAATACGAATACTGCAAAAAATTTTTTCATTGTAAAAATATCTCCTTTTTCTTATTTTTTATGGGTTTTTTCCCAGTTTATAAAAGCTTTTCATTAAAGAAGAACAATCACAACTAAATTTGTGGTTGTTCTTATAGAAAACAGTATTTAATTGCTTACTATGTTTTCTATTTGTAATCTTCTTCGAAGTGTTCTAAAGCAACTAATGCAATTTCTAACAAAGCATCTGCCGTTATTGTTGCGCTTGCTTCAGAATCCAAATAATCAACTACATCAAATGTATCTAGATTATCAGTTTCATCTATAATTGCTTGGATTATTGTTCCGTCTTCAATTAAAGTCTTACCATAACCAGTTGATTCACCATGAGATACTATTGTATAAGCAGTAATTTTCCCATCAACGACTGTTACTTCAGCTTTAATCTTAGTGCTACTACTAAATCCGTCAGTTTCGAGTGTAAAAATATACCCTGTTTTAGTTTCTTCTGCACTTAGAACATCAACTACTCCATATTCCTTAGGATATTCTACTTTTGAACCTGAATCACAAGCAACTAAAGTAAATCCTAAAAAAACCAAAAATAATAAAGTCATCTTTTTTAACATATAATTTATCCTCCTCTTTTATTGACATATGTCTATTTGTTATTGACATAAGTCATTATAACATATGTCATATGAAAGATAAATATTTTTTTTGTAAAATTGTAATCATAATACAATTAAGAATCGTAGCTTTATGAATAAATGGTCAATGTAAACATTTTCTTAAGTCTTAAATATATATATTTAAGTTATTTATGATAGTATTAGAGTGAGATTGAAAGGAAGTGTTACAATGAGTAAAAGTAAAGTAGTAATAGTAGGTACTGGATTTGTCGGAATGAGTTATGCTTATGCACTGGTAAATCAAGGAACGATTGAAGAACTAGTACTTATCGATGTAAATAAAGATAAAGCTGAAGGTGAAGCAATGGATTTAAACCATGGTTTGGCTTTTGCTAGCCGAAAAATGACTATAAAAGCTGGAGATTATAACGAATGTAATGATGCAGGCTTAGTAGTGATAACTGCTGGAGTAAATCAAAAACCAGGAGAAACAAGAATTGATTTATTAAATAGAAATGCTTCAATCATTAAATCAGTAACGCAAAATATTATGTCCTCAGGTTTTGACGGAATTATCCTCGTTGCATCTAATCCGGTTGATATACTAACTTATGTTGCATGGAAAGAGTCTGGTTTACCATCTAGTAAAGTTTTAGGAAGTGGGACGTCATTAGATACAGCCCGACTAAGATATGAAATTTCTAAGTACATCCACATCGATGCAAGAAACATTCATGCATACATCTTGGGTGAACATGGAGATAGTGAATTTGTATGTTGGTCTAAAGCTTATGTTGGGACGAAACCAATGCTTGATGTTATCGAAAGTATGAACGAGATTAATTTTGAAGATTTAGATCACATCTATGCAAAAGTTAAGAATGCAGCACAAGAAATAATAAAAAGGAAAAACGCAACTTATTATGGTATTGGTATGGCATTAGTTAGAATCACTTCAGCTATATTCGATAATGAGAATAGTATCTTACCAATTTCAGTTTATAATAATGGTGTTTACGATATTGATCACGACCTTTATATTGGATTACCAGCTGTAATTAACCGCGATGGTGTTCACCATGTAGTTAACCTAAAGTTATCTAGTGAAGAACAGGAAAAGTTAAAAAAATCAGCGAAAATTCTTAAAGACAGTCTAAATCAAATGTCTCTATAATCGCCAAAACATAAGGCCTGCAAGTAAATTGCAGGCCTTATTTTATTATTTTAATATTATACTAAAAACAAAATTGATAAAGCTATAAATAGTTGAGCGAGATAATAGGTAGCTAGGTTTGCTACTGCAAAAGAAACTCTTTTATCTCCTTTAAAATATATAGGGGCAAGCAACAAATCTGATATTCCAAATAGAAGCGCTCCAAGCATCAAAACTACACTAAAAAGATTAAATTGACTATCGACTGCCAAAAAGAAAGACTGTCCAACCATAGTAAAAATTATGAAAGTGTATAGATAACTTGGTAGTTTTAATTTGCCAAAATCCATCTTCAATACGACTCCGCCAATTGCTACTATCAGAGTAAAAACTATTCCAACTATTAATGACAAATAATTAAAACCAATCAAAGCAGACAAAGCTACTATATAAAACACGTGTCCAATAAAAAATGCAACCATTCCACTAAATATTTGAGTATTTTTCTTATCTTCATAAAAATACTGAACTTCAAGAAACAAGTCTCCGATCAGTCCGCAAACTAATCCTAAACCAATAAATAATGTAAATATCAAATACTTGTTATCAAGAATACTCAAGGTTAACCCATTACTTTTGATATAAAAATCATGTACTCCGATTGCAAATACAATTATAAATCCTAAACTAGTGAAACCTTTTAAATAAAAACCCTTCATTCTTTGTCCTTTTACAATCGAATAAATGAATAAACTCCAAAAAGAAAAAAACAGGATTAAAGCTATATATAACACTTTATTTTACGCCCTCCTTAAAAATATTTTATCTACACTAATATTAGCATAAAAAAATATAAATTTTATAACTTTTCTAATATAAAATTTATATTTTCATAAAACAAAAGGAACTATCAAATTGACAGTTCCTTTTTCGCTTAGATTTTTTAAAGAACCTTTTCTATAAACACGTGTACGATACTTGCGTCAAACTGGGTTCCAGCATTTAAAACTAATTCTTTTATTGCATCTTTTTGGCATAGTGACTGACGGTATGGCCTAGATTCTGTCATAGCTTCGTAAGCATCAGCAACAGCAATTATCCTTGATCCCAATGGAATTTCATCAGCTTTTAATCTATCGGGATAACCAGTACCATCTATTCTTTCATGGTGAGATCTTGCGTATTTAGCGATGTTTTTATATTCTTTTATACCTTTTAGGATTTCATAACCTAAAACTGTATGCGTTCTTACTACTTCTAATTTTGTTTGATCTAATTTTTCTGGTTTTTTAATTATTTCTTCGGGTATATATACTTTACCAATATCATGAAGCATTCCTGCAATCTTTAATTCTATTAAAGCTTGCTTGTCTAAACCCATTGCTTTACCAATTCTCACACACAACTCACTAACTCTTCTCGAATGCATGATAAGTTGCTCATCTAGAGGATGTACTCCTTGAAAACCAAAAAAGTTTTTTATATCAGTGTTGTTGAAATCGAATCCATGAGAACTTTCATAAGTTAAAAACTTAATAATTCTAAGACGCTCTGTAGGTGCAGTATTAAAATGGGAATGGATTGGTTTTTCTAGATTTTCATTCCGCGAGTAATTATTTAGTTGAGAAAATTGATTTTTATTTGAGTACTCGAAATCCTGATTCATACCCCTGAAAGCATATAAATTACTGGTCTTCACTCTTGCATCACCGCTGCTTTCGATTAATGTTTATTATATTATCTCTTATATTAAACATAAAAACAACGGCGTATATGTCATACTTTTGCACATAAATGCTAAAAAATAGCCAAAAAAAAGAAAAAAAAGAAAGAATTATTCCAATTCCTTCTTTAATCTATCAATTATGAATTCTCTGCAAATAACACCGGTATCTTTTTTAATCGTTTCAAAGAAATGCTTTCTTTTATGAACATCAAAAAATAGTAAAACAACAATTGTATTTCTAAGCTCAGTTTCAAATTCTTCATTTTCTTTTAATTCATAATGTGCTAGTGCTTTATAATAGTGGAAATACTCAAGAGAATAATATGTGTATTGTTTTTTTGATAATGCAATCGCTGTTTCAGCCATAGCAATTAATTCTCTATATTTATTTAGTCTTCCAAGATTTTTAATAATCCAGAAAAATACTTGAGCATCCAATGAAGGGTTGTTTCCTAAAAGCAACTTATTATTTAGTCTTAACTTGTTAATTTTCCTATAAATTTTATCTCGATCCTTCTCGCTAAATTCCATTATGATGCCTAAAATATAGATTTCACTATCATGAAGTACTTCTTTTTTCATAATATTTTCAAAATTAATATTTTTTTTCAATTCAATTATCATATCATTTGATGAAATTTCACCAGTATAATATGCCAATAAAAGTTTAGAAATGTGATAAAAAATTTGAATTTCATCATCCAAAAGTGATAAATTTCTTACTTTAATTCGAATTTTTTTTGCTTCATCGAGTTTTTTGTTTATCACAAGATTATAATATTGTGTGACTAATTCCTTCTCTTTTTCAGAGCTGCTTTGATAATTAGAAATTAGTTTTAACAGCGGTATCTGGAGCTTTATTGCGAATTTTATAATGACATCAAAAGGGACTTCGGACTCTCCAGTTCTATATCTATAGTACTGTCTTTGAGAGACAATGTCTTGAAGATATACTTCTTGAGTCATTTTTCTATCGTATCTTAAATTTTCCATATAGTTTAGTAATTTTACGGTATCCATTAGAAATATACCCCCCTAAAAGTATGACATATACGCCGTAGAAAAAAAATCGATTTCTTGTTAATATATAAATATATCAAAATATATTTATATATTGGAGGAAATTATTATGAAAAAGATTTTAGTATTAGTAGTAGCATTAGTAATTAGCTTTGGGATTGCCAAACCAAAAGACAATGAAGTAACAACTTATGATGATACAAAAAAACTTATTACCATTGACAATTTAGGTTTTGATGATGACGATCTTCCTGATTTAATTAATTTAGGTTTTGATGACGACGATCTTCCTGATTTAATTAACTTAGGTTTTGATGACGACGATCTTCCTGATT
>CAZMMT010000010.1:17814-23549 GCA_964567465.1 uncultured Candidatus Izemoplasmatales bacterium
TAAGTAAATTACAAGAATTTATCAAAATTTAATAAGTAGTTTCATTAACTAAAATTAATGACGTTTTTAATTATTGTAATATCTATAATAATTCCTCTCTAATTATAACACTTAATTTGCATTTATTTAAATGCCGAAAAATAAAAATCTATGTTTTGTTAGAAAAATATTATGAAATATCAATTTTGACACCCTCAGTATATATATTTACACAGAGAGAAATCCTTATGTTATGCCCAAAACATAAGGATTTCTTTTTGCTGTAAAAAGAACTTCATTAATAAAATGTGTTTGTATAATAATAGAATTATAAAATATTGACATTATAAATATAATAATATTTATATTCTATAAAGGTTTTTACTTTACTTTTTTAATTATTGTGTTAAACTTAATTGTTTGTCTTTCCTTTGTGAGAGATAAAAGAATAGGACAGGTAATTTATGAGAAATAAAAATATTATCAACGTCGGTGTTATAGCCCATGTTGATGCAGGAAAATCAACTCTTGTTGATGCGCTTCTAAAGCAAAGTGGTGTATTCCATGAAAACGAAGTTATTATAGAACAAGTTATGGACAGTAATGATATCGAAAGAGAACGCGGTATAACTATATATTCAAAAAATTGTGCAATTGAGCATAATGGAACTAAAATCAATATCGTTGATACTCCTGGACATGCTGATTTTTCTAGTGAAGTTGAAAGAATCATGAATACTGTCGATACAGTTATTCTCTTAGTAGATAGTAGTGAAGGACCAATGCCACAAACAAAAGTTGTATTGCAAAAATCGCTTCAAATAGGTTTAAAACCAATCGTTTTCATTAATAAAATAGATAAAAAGGATGAAAGAGCTATTGAAGTAGTTGATATGTGTTTTGATTTGTTCTTAGAATTAGGAGCTAATGAAAAACAACTAGATTTCCCTATTATTTACGGTATTGCTAAACAAGGTATCGCGATGTTAAACATCGATGACGAAAGCGATAATCTTGAACCACTATTCGAATGTATCCTTAATCAAGTTAAAACTTATCCAGATAATTCTGATGAACCATTACAATTACAAGTTTCTTCACTAGCTTATGATGATTACTTAGGTAGAATGGGTATTGGAAGAATTACAAGAGGAACAATTTTTTCTGGTAAAACATATAAATTAACTAAAAGAAATGGTTCTATTGTAACGTGCAAAATCACAAAATTGTTTGTTAATGAAGGTTTAAGTAAAGTCGAAAAACCTTTTGCATATTCTGGTGATATCGTTGTCTTTAGTGGCATTTCCGACATTTCTATCGGTGAAACTCTGTGTGATGAAAACTTCATCGATCCAATGCCAATGATAATAATCGAAAAACCTACATTATCAATGAACTTTTTAGTTAATGACTCACCATTTGTTGGTAGAAGTGGCTCATTGGTAACTTCAAGACAAATTAGAGCTCGTTTGATTAAGGAACTTGAAACTAATGTTGGTTTAGAAGTTGAAGAGCTAGATAATCTTGAAGGTTATAAGGTTAACGGCCGCGGAGAACTTCACTTATCAATACTATTAGAGAAGATGAGAAGAGAAGGCTTTGAACTTAGTGTTTCTAAACCTGAAGTAATTTTAAGAGAAATTGACGGACAAACTCATGAAGCTTACGAAAAAGTAATAATCAATATACCGGATGAATTCGTTGGCAGTATTATTACTCAGTTTAATTCTAGAAAAGGTTCTATGAAAAATATGTCCAGTGAAAACGGTTATTCTACCCTAGAATATGTAATTCCCACAAGAGGACTTATCGGTTATCGAAGTGAATTTATAAACACCACAAAAGGTCAAGGAACAATGGTTAAATCTTTTGATTCATATATGCCATATGCTGGCGATATCGAAAAAAGGCGAAACGGTGTATTTATCGCTAAAGAACGAGGTAAAACCATGGCTTATAGTTTATTTAATCTTTCAGAAAGAGGGAGAATGATTGTTGATCCCGCTGTAGAAGTATATGCTGGAATGATTGTTGGTTTTAACTCGCGAAGTAATGACTTAGTAGTTAATCCTTGTAAAAATAAAAATCTAACGAATATTCGTTCTAGTAGTTCTGATGAAGCGATTAAACTACTTGACCCTTTGCGTTTTACAATGGAAGAAGCTTTAGAACTAATAGAAAATGATGAACTAGTTGAAATAACTCCAACTGACATTAGATTAAGAAAAAAAATACTGGATGAAAATGCAAGAAAAAGATATTTTCGTTCAATGAATAGTCTCTAAAAGAGAAAACCTCTACATGAAAACTGTAGAGGTTTTTTATATTATTCTTGAGGGTAAATTAAACTCCAACTTTGTCTAATATGATCCATTTGTTTTAAGATTTCGATTGTTTCTGAGTGTGGTATATGAGGGTCTTCTATCCTTCCATTTTCAATTGAATCAATAGCCGATAAGATCTCATATTCAAAGCCATTAACAATGTGTGGTCGTTCAATTGATTTGATAACTTCATTATCATTATTATAAATTATCGCTAACTCTGTTTGGTGGAAATTTCCGACTTTAACATATCCCTTTTCGCCATAAATCATTCCAACCGAAGGCATATCTTTAATAATGCTTGAGTTTAAAATAGCTGATTTATTATCTTCATAGTTAAAGATTATTTCTTCATCAATATCTACACCAGTTTGTTCGTCTTTTACTACTTTTGAACTAATTGACTCCGGTTTACCTAAGAAAAGATTTGCAAATGTAATCGTATAAACACCCAAATCTAATAATGCTCCTCCACCTAAAGATAGATTTCTTAATCGATGATTTTTATCTAAATTCGTTTTGAAACAAAAGTTAGCTTCTACTTTTTTTATTTCACCAATTATTCCATTATTAATATGTTCTTTCAATTCTTTTATTGTTGGCAAAAATCTTGTCCATAAAGCTTCCATCACAAACAATTTTTTTTCTTTAGCCTTATTAAATACTATTTCTGCTTGCTTGCTATTTAAAGTAAATGGTTTTTCACAAATAATATGCTTGTTATGATTAAGGATATCTAACATCTGTTCAAAATGAAAACTATGTGGAGTTGCCACATAAATTAAATCAACTTCTAAATCATTATATAAATCTTGATAACTTCCGTAAGCTTTTTTAAAAGGATATAGATTTTTGTACTCTATTGCTTTTGATATATCCCTTGAAGCTATTGCTTCTAAGGTTACATCAATATTACCTTTAACTACCGCTTCGATAAAAGTTTTAGCGATATTTCCTGCACCAATAATCCCTATCTTCAGCATAAATTCCTCCTTAATCCTCTGTTTTTATTTTTAGAAATCTAAAATATAGCGCCATTAATGGACTCAAAGTAACGGAAATAATAAAACTTCCAATATTTACCGCCCCAAATGATCCGTCAATATGATAATAAACCAAATAACCAAAAACTCCACCGATTAGAATCCCTAATATTTCAATCGAAAGTCTTACATAAGTAATCCTTTTTGCTTTAAATACTTTTACCATCATTAACATCCATTCATCAAAAACAAATGCTGGAAAACTAGACTTAACAACTAAAGATAATCCTAATGGGAGGGTGAATATTCCAATAATATAGAATATCAATCGTATTATAAAAATATTGGCTTCATAATCTCTAAATACTACTAAATTCCAAAAATCAATTGATAAAGCTACAAGAAATATTGGTAAAATCATTAGTAGATACTTAATCTTTTTCCGGTAAACTAAGACAACTATCATTATTAACAAACTAACAGAAAAAGAAACCATACCCAATGTAATCCAATCTATTCCTAGATTGATATTAAAGAAATCTCTAATATTGATAGTAACTGTATCCCAAGCTCCACTACCTAAAGCAGAAGCTTTAATTATATTAACCGCAAAGCCTAAGCAAATAAAACCAGATAAGTAAAAGAGTATATTATTTCTGTTTTCTTTAAAAAATGTTTTAATTTTAGCCATTTTATCTCCAAGTCTCATTAATTATAAGATATTTTAAATTATATCACAAAAGATTTTTATTTCATTTAAAAAGATCAAGTTTATTTATTTCTATTATATCTAAATAACAAAAAAATGAGTCACAAAATAAATCTGTGACTCATTAAAAATTTGAAATAATTAGATAACTACTTTTGTAAATGAATTGGCCGGTACTGTAATAGAAGTAATAAGTCCGTTTGCATCATAAAACTCAATATCAACATCATTATTAGTTGGATTCCAAACCATTGCGAAATCATTACCTAACTCATCTTGATAGATACTAGAAGACACACCTAACTCAATGCCCATCCAAATACTTGAGTTTCGTCTACCTAAACTATCAAGAGCATTAATCATCCAATAAGCTCCTGCTAGTTCGGCTGGATAATCATCATTCAATATTAAATTAGCATCAAATTCACTAATTGCTGTATCAGGATTAATTATAGCCTGTATTGTCCACATATTGCTGAACCAAGTGTCAATCTCACCGCTTTTTGCTTGTAAATATGTCGCATATATAGAACTAAATTTTTGATAATCTTCTTCATTGAGAGCATAATTTGTTAAATACTCTCCACTAGGAAGCCATTGGATACCATAGATGAAAGTAGGATTAGCACCAAACCATGTTGCATAATCATGTTTCCCACCCCAAACCATTCCAGCAACATCGGTATAGTCGCCAAATTTAGGGTCCCAGTTTTCTTCATCATAGTCGAACCAATATTCTTTAATCGCACTAATTTCGGTAACAAAACCATAAATAGCTGCTTCCATTCTCGCGCTATCATTCATAGCCAAAGCCCATAGATAACCAGCATTCCAAGAGTTTAAAGCTTCTGAAGTTGATTCTAGATTATTTCCTTCAGCAAAAGTTCCAAAACCATGAGCCCAAGTATGTCCAGCCCAAGGATCAAAGTTTCTTAAATAAGCAAACTCAGCCTCATCCTTTTCAGGATACATATAATCGTCTAGTAAAAGTTCCACCATTAATCCATAATCTTCTTTAAAAGATTGATCATACATAGCAAGAACAGCCGCTGCATAAATTAAATATCCGTGTGTAAATGAATGGTCGCTAAGTGTAGAAGCTGTCGCAAAATCATCATTGGAATAATAGACGCTACCCCAACTATTATTATAATAAAGATATCTTTCATCAGATGGACCATCATAGGTAAACCAGTCAGTAAGTATATAGTTCAATTTGCCTATAAAAGAAAATTTTAAAGTTTCTTCTTGTAATTGATCCGCAATTATAATCCCTTGTGCTAATGGATACAAAGCTTTAGAATTCCAATATGGACCACCATCGTTAAAGAAGTTTTCCATATCAGAATAACTAGTTTCTGAGTCTAAACTCTCTAAATAAGCAACCGTATCAACAGAAGAGAAGTCTTCATTTACCGGTAAAGTAAATCCTGGTAAAAGTCCATTGAACATTAACTCAGTTTGGAAATAATTACCTTGCATAACTTTTAGAGTTCCTCTAACTGTACGATAACTATATTCAGTCAGTGCTGCATCACTATATTTATAATGATGAGGCATTAATGCCAATAAACTTTGAGAACTCTTGTCGCTTCTAAAGTTTTGGGTATTAAAATTATAATCTGTATAGACCATACTATTTAGATAATCTATTTCATAATCGATACTACTTTTGCTAATCATTGTATATCCATGTTCATGATAAAAATCAATTTCTGATAAGTTATTTATAGCAGCTAT
>CAZMMT010000011.1:0-20721 GCA_964567465.1 uncultured Candidatus Izemoplasmatales bacterium
TTTACCAGGATGCCAGATATAATAATCATGATATTTCTCATGCATTGGATGATTTTTGTCACAAGCTATTTTAAACCATTCATGTTCATCGGATGTATGATTTAGCACCAAATCGATTAAAACCTTCATATCTAAATTTCTTGCTTTTTCAATCAATTTTTTAAAAGTCTTGATATCACCATAATCTTTACTTACCTGATAAAAGTCTCTAACGTCATACCCATTATCATCCATCGGTGAATCATAATGCGGTGAAATCCAAATTGTTTCAATCCCTAAATCTTTTAAATACTCTAACCTTTCCATTACTCCTAATAAGTCGCCAATGCCGTCATTATTCCCGTCATAAAAACTTCTTAAATATATCTGATAGATATTAGTGGTCATCCACCATTTCTTTTCCATATGAATCCTCTATTTTCTAATATTCTTTAACACTTCAACCCTAGCAAAGCCTTCACCCATTACTAGTTCTAAATTATTATTAACTAAGAAACTCTTTAAAAGATCGCTTTTTTGATGATCATAGATAATCTCTGTCAAATTCTCTTTAGCGATTTTCAATAACAACTTACCAGCCTCATGACTAATCTCTTCATCAGTGATAATCATATGCTTTATCTTTTTTAACTCATCAATCTCACTTAATTTTACCGCTTTTAAAACATTCCTAAAAATGATTTGCTCGAAATTAAGCATGGGTTTAAACTTTAAATAGTCCTCAAAATCAACTAGGTAATAAACTTCAGAATTACTAAAGGCTTTAAGACCCATTTTTTTCTTTAATTTAGCTACTTCATCTTTATTAATCAATGTCTTTAAACTAACCTCTAAAACAAACTTAGCATTTATTTGCGCTAAACGAACGTCCTTAACTAATTGACCAACCATTAGATTATCCCATTCATTCACTAAATTGTTAGCTTCGATAACTCTTTTTAAAGACTGTTTATTACCTAAAAGCACGCGATTTAAGACATCAACATAAACATATTTAAAACTATCATTTTGCCAATTAACAATCAACTGATAACTCAGTTTGATATTTCCTTCACTAAGGATCTTTTCAACATTAAGTTTTATCGTTCTTGCGACTTCGCGGTTAGTCCTAAAAGTCTTACTATCAACTAAATACTTATTTTCTTCGTTGGTTAAGGACACTAAATACTTAAGGTCTAAAATCACTTCATCATCAATTTCATCCTTTAAATTAACCGAAGAACTTCTAATATCAATATCCTGATTAAATTCATTAAATATATCATCGATGATTCGACTAATAATCCGCTTATCTTTGGTTTCAACCAACAAATAGAGATTATCTAATCCCTCGATAAATAAACATTTAAAATAGTTCCTTGAACTAAGCTTTATTACTTCAAACATCCTATTTAACAGATCATCATATCTTCTTAAAGAATAATCCTTAAACAACTCATGATAATCTCTTAGGTTGATTAATATTAATGAATAGTCATCTTTAACTACTTGTTTTTTTAAATCACCAAACTCTAAAAATTTTTGTTTTTTAACTTTTATTTCTTCCTTTTTTCCAACTAAATAGATATCGAAGTCATCTTTATAGACAATAAATCTTACTAAAGAGATGCCATTATTTTCAATCTTTAAAACAATTTCATCTTTCTTTAACAACTCATCCACATAGATATTCTTAACTAAAAGATTTTGAAAATCTTCTATACTAATATATTCCTTATCAATACCTAAAATAAGTTTAGCTTCCTGGTTCAATAACTCTAAATTATTATTTCTTAAGGCAAACACGCCATAACTTTCCTTATTTAAAACTTCCAATAAACTATCTAGTAGTCTAATCTTCTTTGAAAAACGGTTAATATCAAGAATTAATTTCTTTATCAAAACAGTAACTAATTCAAATAATTTACTAGTATTAAAATATTCAAATCCTTCATAATAAAACACAAGATAAGAAAACTCTTCAATCTCTTTAACGAAGATATTTTCAGTTTTATCACTTAGATAAGGATCATTAGAAAAGCTCTTCAATTGGTCTTTTACATAGACTTCACTAAATTCAAAACCACTTAGTTCTTGATAAACATTTTTGTCTTTCTCTAAAACGTCAATCACTTTTTCAAGCAGGAGTCCCTTGCTAAAATGTTTAATATTAACTTGTTTATTATCAAGTTTAACATAAACCATTTTACTAAAAATATTTACTTCATCAAGAGTCTTAAATACCGCTCTTAAAACATCTCTTTCATGAAGAAATGTCTTATCATAAAACTCATCAATTAGCTTAATTAATAAAGAACCATTATCGATAAAACCACTTAAAGATGATTTAATCTCTTTGATTAAACCTTCTAAAATTGCTTCTTCACTTTTATTGTCCAATTTCTTAACTAACTTTAATGCCGCTTCATAAAATTGCAGTCTAGATTGCTTCGATAAAACCTTTGTCATAATATCGAAATGCTTCTTATAGAAACTATAACCCTCTGCCTCTTGATTCAAAGCCATTTGGATATTGATATATCTGTCTAAATATCGGTATTTATTCTTAGTTTTAATATAATAATCTTCATAAACTTCTAAAGCTCTTAAGTAATTCTTCTTTTCCATCAGCAAATCGCATTCCGCTAATAAAAAAGCCGTATTCTTTCTAGTCTTATCAAAATATAAAGCTAACTTATAATATTCTTCAGCTTTAGCTAAATTATTAACTTTTAAAGATAACATTGATAACTTCAAGTATTTATTAACTAAATTAGCATTAGAGATATTGTCCTTTATGCTTACTAAGGTCTCAATAGCTAAATCAAACTCTTCTAACCCCTCATAACAAACTGCCATATAAAATTTTTGCATTAAGAAATCACTATCTTTAACAATTAAATCTTTTCTTAAATCTAAAACACTTTTTAATTTATAAAAATCCTCGATCTTTAACAATATTCCTAATAACTTATTTAAAATCTCTAATCGATCTTCTCTTTTTTGAATAAAGTCATTTCTTAAAGGATATTCTAAGACATTGACAATTGTTTCGTAATCTTTAGAAAGAATCAAAAAATTAACGAATTCAAATAAAACTTTAACATAGTTAGAACTGTCAGATTCTAACTCTGGCAAAAGTTTTAGAAATTCGTTTTTGTTAGTTATTTCTTTTAATTTATCTAAACTTTCTATTGTCATTTCCTTTGACCTTTTCATATTTCTTAATTACGTTTTCAAAGACATTCTTTATCGTAATAACACACTTTTCTTCACTTAGCTCAATTATTGCATAAGTTGGATTCTCATTCGAGCGCCAACTTGATAAAGACCCCGGATTAAGCATCATTATATCTTCAACATCTTCTAAATAGGTTCGATGCGTATGACCGAAACAAACTAAATCATACTTTTCATAATAAGCTTTTTGTAATAATTTTGTTAAACCGCTTTTAACACGGTATAGATGTCCATGAACAAATAAAACTCGCCAATTAAAAAACGTATAATCTAATTCATAAGGAAACTTAGGTTCAAACGGATAATTACCCTTAACGCCAAAAATTCCGAGATCAGTAAGTTCTTTTTCTCGCATCTCCGAGTCTCCTAAGGATATAATTCGGTCCAAGGGTTGATTTTTATCGATAATCCTAGAGATGTTATCTTTGTCACCATGATTATCGCTGAAAATCAAAATTCTAATCAAATCTTCCATATTTAACCATCTTCTCTATAGCTTTACCTCGATGTGAAAATATCTGTTTCTCATCAAGCGACATTTCTGCATAAGTTTTATTACTACCGTCAACTAAAAATAACGGATCATAGCCAAATCCTGCTTTACCTTTAAATTCACTCAATATTTTACCAGTTGTAATACCTTCAAAAAATCTGATGTCTTCTTCACTCATGTAAAGACAGATTACACAAATAAATTTAGCACTTCTATCACATTTATCCTTTAACATTTCTAGCAACAAATGATTATTATCTAGATCTTTCCCTGAGGCAGAAAACCTTTTTGATTTAACTCCCAAATATTCAGGTATTGCATTAACAACGATTCCAGAATCATCAGCTAATACTGGTATTTTCACTAAATCATAAATAGTCTTCGCTTTTAATAAGGCATTGCCTTTAAAATCAACTGCTGTTTCTTCAACTTCAATATTTAAACCAATATCTTTTAAACTTAATACTTCAATATTTAACCCTTTAAAAGCGTTTTGATACTCTTTTATTTTTCCAGCATTATTGCTGGCGAGAATAATTTTCTTCTTCATAAGTATTAAAAAAGTTAAGAAATATTTCTTAACTTAAAAACTTCTTTTGTTTTAACCACTGAGTAAACTTCTCAATAAGATCGTTGCGGCCAACCAAAAGAATTTCGTCTCCCTCTTCAAAAGGAGTCTGTGAACTTGGAATAATAATTTGTTCATTTCTTCTTACTGCGACGATATTAACACCAAAATTTCTTCTGATATCTAATTCCAAAAGATGTTTACCAATCATTTTCTTAGTTACATTGGTTGATATAAAAGAATAATCTTGATCTAATTGTAAATACTCTAAGAAATTACCGCTGATTAAAATCGTTGCTAATCTCTTTCCCGTTTCTTGTTCCGGCCAAACTAAATGTTCCGGACTAACTCCAAGTTTTTCTACAACGCGAGCGTGATACTCACTTTGAACCTTGACATATACTTCTTTAACTCCCAAATCTTTTAAGATTAAGGTTGTCAAAATTGAATTATCAACATTCATTCCCGTTGCGACAATTACTGTATCATAGTTATTGATGCCGATTTCTTTAAGCGCTTCGATGTCAGTCGAATCGAGGCATACAGCATTAGTAACCATTTTAGCGATTTTTTCGATTTTATCGAAGTTTTTATCGATAACTAAGACATCCGCCTCTAACTTAACTAACTCTTCAATTAGCGCAAGTCCGAAACGTCCGACTCCGATAACCGCAAATGATTTTTTTGACATCTGTTGTTCCTCTCTTTCTTATACATATCTTATTATACTAAAAAGTGCGTGTTTGTCAATGAAACCATCACTAAAATTTCAACCTTTTAAACTATACAAAATCACCCATTTAGTTTATAATACTTGTAGCGAGGTGAAAATATCATGAATGATTATGACGATTTGTTTGATAAAGAGAAAGATGTAAAACAGGAAATTATCATCGAAAAAACTACAGTTACTGCTGATTCCTTCGAAGATTTTTATGAAAGACAACATAAGGTAAGAAGAGCACTTTTAATGTTTGCTTTATATATTGTTATTCAATATGCCGTTGTTTTATTAAGTTATGCCATCACAAATAATGTTTACGCATATCTAGAAGACGCAGTTAAAGAGGTTGATGAAACTACAGAAATTGTCTTTACTGTTTCCGATAACTACATAACCGGTTCTACTGAAATCAATGAGTTATATCCTTACTTAGTTGAATTTGATGGTGCTATAACCAATAACTATACTAAAGATATCCCAAGATTAACCCTAAATATCTATCTATTAGATGAAGCGGGCAAAAGAGTCGGATCGCAGATGGTTATTATTGATGACTTTTTAGCCAATGAAACCTATACAATTGACATCAGTGGCGTTTATGAATCTTCACCTATTGATTTAGAAATTGAAGTTGAGGCCGATAGACCAGCAATCTTTAGTGCCGTTGATTTTCTAGTCTTTTCTTTAATTCTCCTAGTAGTCTTCTTCTTCATCGATAAAATCGACCTTAAGAAAAACTGGGAAGCTATAAAGTCGGAACCAAAGAAATATATTGCTCAAATGTTTTATGGTTTTCTAATGATGTTTGCGGCTAACTTCTTAGCTAATATTATTTTAATGTTCTTTGGAACCACGGAAACATCTAATAATGAAGTCGCCATCAGATCAATGTTTAATGCTAATCCGCTAAACTTAGGAATTCTCTTCTTCTCTATTGGAATAATGGTTCCGATCGTTGAAGAAATAATTTACCGTAAAGTCGTTTTCACACTTATTGAGAAACACTTAAAGTTTAAACTAACAATCTTAATCTCAGCTTTATTATTTGCCTTTATGCATATCCAAGGCGACTACATTCAAATGATACCTTATACAGCAATGGGAATTGTTTTAGGTTATGTTTACTATAAATCTGGACGCAATGTACTTGTATCAGGTGGCGTTCATATGTTAAACAATCTATACTCCTGGATAATGTATGTATTAATGATTTACGGAATAATTTCTCTATAAAATATTGAAGACTAAAACTTTTTAATTATAAGTTTTAGTCTTTTTTTTATGCCCTAAAAAATGAAAAAGGCTGAAAACATAGTTTCCAGCCATATCGTTAAAAAGAATTAACGAACTTTTTCTTTTAAAACTTTTCCAGCCTTAAATGTTGGAGCATTTAATGAAGGAATGTGGATAGTTTCGCCAGTTCTTGGATCATGTCCTGATCTAGCTTTACGTTGTTTAACTTCGAATGTTCCGAAGCCTGTTAATACAACTTTTTCTCCCTTTACCAATGCTTCTTGGATTGCTAATACTGTTGAGTTTAATGCTGCTTCTGCATCTTTCTTTGATAATTCAGCTAAGTCTGCTATTCTTGCAACTAATTCAGATTTGTTCATATTCTTTTTTTCCTCCTTTTTAAAGATAGGTCAATTATAAACGCTAATTGCCAAAAAAACAAGGCATTTAGCGAAAAAAATCACTTTTTTTATCATTTTTTATGAATTTTTAATCACGATTACGTAAAATTATCGAAATTGGCGTCCCAAAAAGGTCAAAATTCTCTCTAATTCTATTCTCTATGAACCGATAATACGAGAAATGGAGCGCATTAGTATCGTTCACAAATAATACAAATGTCGGGCATTTTACCTTCACTTGAGTAGCGTAGTAAACCTTAATTATTTTTTGATTATGTTCTTTAGGCGGTGTAACAATCATCGCTTCAGAGATTACTTCATTCAAAGTTGAAGTTGAAACTCTTCTGCTATAGTTTTCAAACGTTTTCTTAATTATTGGAAATAAAGTATGGATTCGTGATTTTGTTTTAGCTGATAAAAAGACAATTGGTATATAAGATAAGAATCTAAATTCATTTCTAATCGTTTCTTCCCACTCATGCATTGTTTTATCAGTTTTTTCGATTGCATCCCATTTATTAACGACGATAATAAGTGCTTTTTTATTCTCAATTGCGTATCCCGCAATATTCTTATCAGTTGCGACAATTCCTGTTGTTGCATCTAATATCATTAAACAGATATCACTTCTGTCAATTGCTTGCATCGCTCTTAGGTTAGCATATTTGTCGATATTTTCATAAATCTTACCGCGTTTTCTCATCCCCGCTGTATCGATAACAACATACTTCTCACCGTCAATGGTAAAAGGTGTGTCAATTGAATCAGTTGTTGTTCCTTCAATATCAGAAACGATAACTCGTTCATAACCAAGCAAAGTATTGGTCAAAGAACTCTTACCAACATTAGGTCTACCAATTATGGAGATCTTAACTGTATCTTCGCTATAATCAATTGATTCTTTCTCAGGAAAATGGCTAACTACCTCATCAAGCAAATCACCGATACCAATTCCATGAATTGACGAGATATTCATAACTTTAGTAGCGCCAAGCTCGTAAAAATCATAAATTGAATCCCGATACTTCTGGGTATCAACTTTATTTACCGCAACGATAACCGGTTTATTTGATTGATAAAGGATATTCATAACATCTTTATCACTCGGTAAAAGACCGCTTTTACCGTCAACAGCGAAAATTATCACATCAGCTTCCGTGATGGCGATTTCTGCTTGAGCTTTAATCTCAGTTAAAAAAGGTGCATCGTTTATCTCGATGCCCCCTGTATCAATGCAAGTAAATTTTTTATTTAACCAGGACCCTTGAGCATAAATTCTATCCCGAGTTATTCCTGGGGCGTCATCAGTGATTGACTTTCTTTCACCGACTATGCGGTTGAAAAGGGTTGACTTCCCGACGTTAGGACGGCCAACAATCGCAACTACTGGCAACATAATACCACCAACTTATCTATTATTTTTTGTATTGTTCAAATAAATCAGCTAAACTTTGATTTCCACTTACATTTTCTTGTAAATTGCTTTCATATTCAGCTCTATTTTTCTTATCAGCTATCTTTTTGATTGAAACAGTTAATTTCCAATCCTTTGGATAAAACTCCATCACTTCAACTGTGATGATGTCATCTACTCTTAAAACGTCTTCAACACGATTAACTCTTTCAGTTGAAATTTCACTGATTGGTAAGAAACCTTCAACTTCTTCAACTTTAACAATTGCGCCTTTTTCTTCAGTTCTTATAACTGTAGCACTAACATGTTCACCAGTCTTAAGTTTTAGATCAGCCCATGGATTATATTCTAAATGTTTCTTTGATAAAGAGAATTGTTGTTTCTTCTTATCAATTGAAGTGATTTCTAATTCTAATGCATCGCCAACTTCAACTGTACCAGCTAAATTTTCACTTGGATTCCATGAATAATCATATCTGCTTAATAAACCAACAACTTCTTTTTCAACTTCCATTAACATGCCAAATTGCATTTTTCTAACTACTTTAGCTGTAACTTTTTGGCCAACTTTATAGTTGTTCAAGAAATTATCCCAAGGAGTAGGTTGTAAAGCTTTTAAAGAAAGACTAATCTTCTTGCCTTTAACTTTGATAACCTTAGCTTCTACCATATCACCAACAGTTAAATATTCTTCAACGTTTTTAACATGATAATGAGAAACTTCAGAGATATGAATTAATCCATCCACGTGATCACTAATCTTCGCAAATGCACCAAAATCAGTTAATCTTTCGATTCTTACAGTTAAAACATCATCAACCTTAATGTTTTCAATCTCTTCTTTTTCTGCTTTTTTCAAAGCATCATAAACAAGTTGTTTACGGTTAACGATAATCTTGTCTCTATTTCTTTCCTTTTTAATTTCGATAATTCTTGCTTTAATAGTCTTATTAACTAAAGCATCTTTATTATTGTCTTCATTTGGTCCAAAGATTAAACTTTCTGGTAAGAACGCTTCAATACCTTTATGATCTAAGATAAGTCCGCCCTTAACATTCTTTTTAACTTTGAAATCAAATTCCTTATCAACTTCTAAACTATTTTTAACGCCTTCTTGTAATTCATTCTTAAGGATGTCGATACGTGATAATAATAGCGAATCTGATTCATCCCCTTTTTTGAATTGTGTTACTTTTACCTTGATTTGGTCGCCTTCTTTAAGAATATCATTTGCACTTTGAATTTTATCTAAAGACAAATAATCCTTGTAGATGACTCCTTCACAAGAATAATTGATATCGACTAAAACCTCTTCTTTTCCAACTTTAACAACTGTACCAGTAACGATATCTCCTACCTTAGGGGTGTACATTTTGTTTTCGCTATACATGTCCATTTTAAAACTCTCCTTCATTCACTATGTCAATAAATTTTTTATATAATAGATCGCTTACTTCATCAATATTCTTATCAGAAGTATCGATATAAATTGCATCTTCTGCTTGTTTAAGCGGGTTATACTCTCTTGTAGAATCAAAAGCATCGCGTCTTTTAATATCATTCTCTAAATCTTTTAAATTAACTTTACTTCCCAAACTTAACATTTCATAATATCTTCGCTTCGCTCTAACTTCAACTGAAGCGGTTAAAAAAACTTTTAATTCCGCATTCCTTAAAACTACTGTTCCGATATCTCTACCGTCCATCACCACGTTATTAGAGGCAGCGATTTCTTTTTGCAGTTGGACTAACTTATTTCTTACCGGAATATGTGAAGAAACTAAACTGACGTTATCACTAACTTCTTTCAGACGGTTAAGTGAAGTCATATTAACACTGTCCATATAGAGTTCGCCATTCCTGAACTCAAATTCAGTGCTATCTAAAAAGTCAAATGCATCAGGATCATTAAGATTTATTTCTAAGCTCAAGGCTTTATATGTCGTTGCCCGATACATCGCGCCAGTATCAATATAAACATATCCAAGTCTCTTAGCTAATGTTTTCGCTACTGTTGATTTGCCGGCACCGGCAGGGCCATCAATAGCCAAAGCGTGATAAACCATAACTTACCTCCTATAACCTTTAACATTATACCATATTTTTCTAAATTAACCACAAATTTCTTACCTAAAAAAGCATATTTACTTAAAAACTATTTCTCGTTATTTGCTAAATGATAAAGGGTTTTAATTTCATGAGGTTTAAGCGTCCGATATTGACCCTCAAACATCCCGTCTAAGGTCACAGAACCAAAACGAACTCGTTTTAATTTTAATACTTCATGACCTAAAGTTTTAAACATATTCTTAACTTGATGGTACTTACCTTCAGTGATTATAATATGTAAAAACGTATTCTCTTTTTTATCATCATATTTAACGTCTTTGATCTTTGCTGGCTGCATTTTCTCGCCTTCAATAATAATACCCTTACTTAAAATCTTCGAAGACTCTTTTCTTAAAAGCCCAGATATCTTAACATAGTATTCTTTTTCAATCTTAAATTTAGGATGGGTAAGCATATTCGCAAAATCACCGTCATTAGTCAAAATTAAAACACCACTGGTATCATAATCAAGTCTCCCCACAGGGAAAACTCGTTCTTTCTCAGCGATTAAATCGACAACTGCACCTCTATTAAACTGATCATCGACAGTTGAAACAATACCGCTAGGTTTATAAAGCACAAAATAAACCTTTTCTTCTAAGGCTATTTTTTTACCATCAACTTCTATAATATCACTAAACTCTGCCTTGCTTCCAAGCTCTGTAACGACTTTACCGTTAACTCTAACTCTGCCGTTTTTAATCATCTCTTCAGCTTTTCTTCTTGATGCAACTCCAGATTTAGCGATTATCTTTTGTAATCTCTCCATTTATAAACCTTCTATCTTTTTAAAAAAGTGAGGTTAGACCCCACTTATTCTTCGTCTTCAATAATATTAATTGTCATTAATACTGATTTAATTCTTCTTTTGGTTACAGCTAAAATCTTAAATACCAAAACCGCTCGGTCTTCTTTAACAAGTTCGCTTAAGTCATCGTATTCTTGATTATAACGAACTTCATATTCAATCGTTTCGTCAACTTCAGGAATATCTTGGAACATCTCGAATAACCATCCACCAACTGATGTTGAATCAGATACCGGTGGTTTACCAAGGTTTAAGTCTTCAAACAAATCTTCTAAATCATAATCAGCATTGACAATATAATTATAATCGTCTTTTTTGACAACATCTTCAGTGATATCGTCATGCTCATCATAAATCTCACCAACAAGTTCTTCTAAAGCATCTTCCATCGTCACGATACCGTCAACTCCGCCATACTCATCGACAACAATTGCCATATGCATATTCTGCGTTTGTAATAATTCAATCAATGCGTCTACTTTAGTAGAGGCAGGAATGAATAAAGGCTGACGCATCATTCTTCTGATATTTATGTTTTGATCTTTAATTAGTTTCGTATAAAAATCGCGTTCAGATAAAACCCCAACGATATTATCGGTATTATTGTCATAAACCGGAAGTCTTGAATACTTATTCTTAAAGAATGTCTCAGTAATATCCTTGACATCATCATTGACTTCAATTGCGATCATATCAACTCTAGGAGTCATAATCTCTTCAACTGTAATTTCCGATAATTCCAATACCTTTTGTAACATTGAAGCTTCTTCGCTCTCAATTGAGCCTTCTTCTTCCATCGTATCAATAATCGTCTCTAAGTCAGACTCAGTAACACTGACTCTTCCTTCGGTATCAATTCTTTTTGTGACGCGGCGGTTAAGTAATAAAAACGGATAAGTAATAGGCGTCATTACTTTAATTAAAAAATAAATTATCCCTGATTCGAACAGACAAATCTTCTCCGCATTAGTTTTAGCAACACTCTTCGGTAATATTTCACCAAAAATAAGAATTATGATAGTCATAACTCCTGTATTCATCAATGTAATTACTGTATCGGCATTTTCCAGATTGCTGAACAATCCTTTAAATAATAAAACACTGACAGTTGCTAAAGCGATATTAGCGAGATTATTACCCACTAAAAGTGTAGTTAATGTTCTGTCGAAATTATCCACAATCCATAAAGCTTTTTTTGAACCAGATCTTTTTAATTCAACTAACGTCTTCATTCTCAGTCTTCCAACTGACGAATAAGCTGTTTCAGTCATTGAAAAGAAAGCCGATAATATCAATAATCCAATCATTAAAATTAATAACGATGGACTAAATACGGCCAATATATTAAACCACGACTGACTAACTTCCAAGAAAAATCACTCCCTATAAATAACTTATTTAGCTCTGGTATCGTATTTACCAGTAGCTGTTGATACTACGATTTTTTCGCCTTCGTTAATAAACAAAGGTACGGATAATCTTAAACCGGTATTTGTTAATGCTTCTTTAGTAGCGTTTGAAGTTGTATTACCCTTCGCGCCACCAGCAGTTTCTACTACTTCCAAAACTACCTTATCTGGCAATTCAATCCCTAAGATTTCATGCCCATATTGGATAATGATGATAGTTAAGCCTTCGGTCAAAAATGGTAATTCATTTTCTAATCTTGACTGATGGATTTCTATTTGTTCATATGTTTCATTATTCATAAACACATGAGTTTCACCGCTTTGGTAAAGATATTGCATCTCTGACTTATCAATCATCGCCGTTTCAACTTTAATGCCCGCATTAAAAGTCTTATCAATAACAGCTCCTGATCTTAAATCTCTTAATTTTGATCTAACAAAAGCTCCGCCTTTGCCAGGTTTTACATGTTGGAATTCGATAACTTGATAGATATTTCCTTCGTATTCAATCGTAACTCCAGTTTTAAAATCATTAGTTGTAATCATTAATTTCACTCCTATATATTTATATAACATTAGATATTATAATACAAAATTGTTTTATTGACAATAGATTTCATCTCTACTATAATATTAGTGACTTATTTAATCGAGGTGAACATTATGTTTTTAACAGATTCAGGAATAACAAGTTATATCTTACCAATTGTCTTAGGTATCGGTATTGGTTTGCTCTTTGCTTTTAGAAAGAACTCAAAATCATTAAAAATTACCTATCTAACAGCTGAAGATTTCCGTTCTAATATGCGAAAAGGTCAATTAGTTGATATTAGATCCAAAGAAGACTTTACTAAAGAAAGAATTAACGGCTCAAGAAACTATCCGAACAAAGATATCTTTCAATCACTTCATCTTTTTAGAGCTGACCAACCAGTATTCCTCTACGCTAATAGCGATAAAGGCACAGTTAAGACTGTGGCTAAAAAACTCTTAAAAAAAGGATTTAAACCTGTCTATGTACTAATCGGCGGTTTAGATAACTGGCCTTTTGTTAAGAAATAAAACCAATAAAATATAAAGAAGTTAATCAAATCTTGATTTAACTTCTTTTTTTTATGTATTCAATAACTTCTGTAACTGTATTATTAAAGTTATCCAAATCAACGTTAAACCAAGTAACATTCATCTTGTTTTTAAACCAAGTCATCTGTCTTTTAGCATATCTTCTTGAGTTTCTTTTAATTAAGGAAATAGCGTCTTCTAAAGTAATCTCCCCTTTAAAATATAAAAACAATTCCTTATAACCAATCGCTTTAACGCTTTGACCCACAAGTCCTTGTTCATATAGTTTAAGCGCTTCTTCAATAAGACCATTTTTTATCATCGAATCGACTCTTTCTTCAATTCTTTGATAAAGTACTTTCCTCTCAATCTCTAGACCGATAATTAATGCATTATCATAAAAAGGCAAAGTTTGTTCTTGAATGTCTGATTCACTCTTTTCCAAAGCTCTTAAAACGCGTCTACGGTTTGATAAATCACATTTTTTTGCAAGCATTGGTCTAGTATCAATCAATATTCTTGCCAAGTCTTCAGTCGATAATTCAAGATACTCTTTCATTAACTCATTATTTCTTTTTTCACCTAAAAACTGATAATCATCAACAATCGCGCTTAAGTATAAACCACTACCTCCAACAATTACTGGAAATGTTCCTTTATCCTTAATTAAAGCGATTTTCTCTCTAACAAGAGTCTGATATTCAGCTACTGAAAACTCTTCTTCTGCACTTAAAATATCTAGTAAATGATGTCTTATTCCTTGCATCTCTAAAGGAGTAATCTTTGCGGTTCCAATATCTAAGCCCCTGTAAAACTGCATCGCATCGCCATTGATTATTTCTGTAGAAAACTCCTTAGCTACTTCAATGCTTAATTTTGTTTTACCAACTGCAGTTGGACCAACAATCATTACTAAATCCAACATCTATATCACCCGGTTAAACCAATGTTCAATCGCATTCATATTTATATCGACGATTATTGGTCTGCCATGAGGACAAGTATATGGTCTTTTACATTTTCTTAAATCGCTTAATAATTGATTAGCCTCTAAACTAGAAATATAATGATTAGCCTTTAATGAATGCTTACATGCAAGAAGTTTAGCTAAATCATCAATTAAACTTTCTTTCGAAGTAAAATCATTTTCTAGTAAACTCATGATCATACTTTCAATATAAATCTCTTCATACCCTTCAGGGAACCAATTCGGCATTTTCTTAACTAAAACAAAAGTATCTTTAATCTCTAAATCAACCCCGAATTTTAAGAATTCATCTAAGTGATCTTTTAATCTAATCAATAAGTCATTACTGATTTCAATATTTAAAGGTAATAACAATTCATTTGTTTCTAAATCCTTCTTTAGCCATTTGCTAAGGTATCTTTCATACCTGATTCTTTCTGCAGCGGCATGTTGATCAAGCAGGTAAAGCCCTTCTTCATTTTGCCAAATAAGGTAAGTTCCAGCGAATTGACCAATATATTCCATATCAGGAATAACAACAACCTCGTCTTTTTTCGCTTGATCGTTTTTTACTTCATTTTTTACTTCTTGATTATGGTGATAACTAGTCTCTTCTTCAAAGAAAGTAATTTTAGTTTGTGAGTAATCTTCACTAGGCTTTTGATAAATATAGGTTACTTCAAGCTTTTCTTTTAAAGCTTTTTTAATTAAGTTTACTAACTTATCTTTTTCACTAAACTTAATCTCTTGTTTTCTAGGATGAATATTAACGTCAATCAAAAGCGGATCGACTTCAATATAAAGAATTGTGATCGGATATCTTCCCTTAGGAATCAATTGATCATAAGCATCGCTGATCGCTGAAACGATATCGCTATTACTAATGATTCTATTATTAACTACAATATTAATATAGTTTCTTGAAGAACGATTAACTATCGGATTAGTCGTATAACCATAGATGTGATAATCCCTATTTTCAGCCTCAAAATAGATTAATGACTTCCCAGCTTGAATCCCATAAATCTGTGCCATAAGGTTAGTTAAAGAATCATTGCTCTTAGAAACAAAAATCTGTTTTTTATCATTAGTTAATTTAAAACTAATCGAAGGATTAGCCAAAGCAAAACCGTTAACCATCGATACGATATTTGCTAGTTCATATTGCGGTGATTTTAAATATTTAAACCTAGCTGGCGTTGAATAAAATAATTTACTTACTTCAATCATCGTCCCTTGATTCATTGAAGTATGAGTTTTCTCAAGCATTTTACCGTCTTCATAGACTATCTTAATGCCGTCTCTACCGTTTGAAGTTGATAGTTCAACTCTTGATATTGCTGCAATAGACGGTAAAGCCTCACCCCTAAAACCAAGTGATTGGATTCTAAATAGATCATTTACCGACTTTATCTTCGAAGTTGCATGTCTTTCAAAAGCTAATACTGCATCTTCTTCATCCATACCAAAACCATTATCAGTTACTCTGATTGATTTCATTCCACTATCAAAAAGATCGATATCTATCTTAGTGCTTTCCGCATCGATTGAATTTTCTACTAACTCCTTAACGACGTTAGCTAACTTTTCTACAACTTCTCCGGCAGCGATTTTATTCGCTATCCCTGGATCTAATCTTCTTATAATGCCCATTTTTTACACCTTACTTTTTTTTATGCTTCTTAACTTCTTCAACGATGTCGTTTAAAACGTTAAGTGCACTTAATGGTGTTAACTCCATTACATTTATTTCCTTGATTTGTTCAATTAATCCCAAATAAGTCTCATCTTCTTTTTCTTCAACTGCTAAAGACTCCATATAATTAAACAAATCTACTGTTTGCGGTTTGATAATATTCTTACCATGATTCTTCTCTAATTCTTCTAAAATCTCAGAACTTCTCGTTAAGATATTCTTTGGTAACTTAGCAAGCTTTGCGACATGAATTCCATAACTCTTATCTGTTGGTCCTTCAACTACTTTATGCAAGAAAACAATATTACCTTTTTCTTCTTTAGCCTTAACATGAACATTCTTTAATCCCTTTAAACTATCTTCTAGATAGGTAAGTTCATGATAATGAGTTGAAAACAAAATCTTACAATTGATTTTATAATGACAATATTCGATTATTGCTTGTGCTAAAGCCATACCGTCATAGGTAGCTGTTCCTCTACCAATTTCATCGAATAGAATTAATGAGTTCTCCGTAGCGTTATTAAGAGCGTAATTTACTTCAAGCATTTCAACCATAAACGTTGATTTACCTGATTGCAAATCATCACTTGCGCCAATTCTGGTAAATATTTGATCGAATATTGGTATTCTAGCATTTTCAGCCGGCACAAAACAACCAATTTGCGCCATGATAATAATCATCGCTAATTGGCGCATATAGGTAGACTTACCACTCATATTTGGCCCTGTTATCAGTAATATATTATTACTTTCATCCATGAATAAAGAGTTTTCAACAAACACTTCATCTAATAACTCTTCCACAACCGGATGACGACCATTTGTTATATCGATAACCTTATCTTCGATTAACTCCGGTCTAATAAATCTTTTATTCATTGAAACAACGCTAAAACTGATTATCATATCAATAAGCGCAATAATCTTAGCGCAAGCTTGTAAATCAAAGGTTCTTTCTTTAACCTTATCTCTTAAGGCAAGAAACAGTTCATATTCCATTTCTTGAATCGTATCAGTAGAACCTAAAATAATTGCTTCCTTTTCTTTTAATTCTTTAGTAATAAATCTTTCCGCATTAGAAAGGGTTTGTTTTCTTTCATAACCAAATTCATCTTTAACCAGATTCATTTGCGATTTTGTAACTTCAATATAATAACCAAAAACACGGTTGTAGCCAACCTTTAATTTATTAAGTCCAGTCCGTTCTTTTTCGCTTTCGACAAATTTCTCAAGCCAAGTTTTAGCATTAACTTTTATATTTCTAATCTCATCAAGTTCTTTGGAATAACCCTCTTTGATGAAACTGCCTTCTTTGATGGAAAGTGGCGGATTATCGACAATCGCCATATCAATCTCATTGGTTAAACTAACAAAATCAGGCAACTCATTAGCTAACCTTTTTGCTAGATCACTATCTAATTTCTTTAACAATTCAGAAACCTTAGGCATACATTCAAGTGAACGTTTAAGATTGATTAAATCTTTTGCATTAGCACTACCAAATGAAACTCTGCCGACGATTCTTTCTAAGTCATATACTTTCTTTAAGTTATCAATTAATTCTTGTCTAACAATAAAATCATTATTGAAAGCTTCAATAAGTGTGTAACGTTCTTCTAACTTATCCTTTTCAATCAATGGTCTTAATATTGAAGATTTAAGATATCTTGAGCCCATTGCGGTTGAACACTTATCTAATAACCAAAACAAAGTATTAGTTGATGATTTAGAAGTAAATGTCTCCGTTAACTCTAAATTCCGTTTTGAATTATTATCAATTCTTAAATAACTGCTAGCTTCAAAAACATTAGCTTTTTGCAGATGCAACAATTCTTGTTTTTGGGTTAACTCTAAATAATTAATCAATAAAGCAAAAGCGTTTAATAGATGCTTATCATAGACTTCATTAACTAATGACTTATAATACTTCTTCAAATTAAAATCATCGCTGATTGAAATGGTTAAATCTTGATTTTTCAGACTATTTCTTAAGAACTTATTCTTAAAATTGCTTGGAATAACAACTTCTTTACATTTTAGATTTAAAATTTCACTGATTAAGATATTATTATCTAGCGGTAACTTTTCTAAATAAAGTTCTCCAGTAGAAAGATCGGAATAAGCTAAAATATAGATATCTGGACTTTCATAAATAGCGGTAATATAATTATTATCTTTTCTCGATAAAGCACTATCAGCGACAATCGTCCCTGGGGTAATTAGTTTAACAACCTCACGTCTAACAATTCCTTTAGCGCTAGCAGGATCTTCAGTTTGTTCAACAATTGCGATTTTATAACGCTTTTCCACTAACTTTTCTAAATATAAGTCAACCGCGTGATAAGGAACTCCGCACATCGGTACTCTTTCTTCGGTTCCGGCATCTCTACCGGTTAAAACTATTTCTAGCTCCTTAGAAGCGACAATAGCGTCTTGAAAGAACATTTCATAGAAGTCCCCAAGTCTAAAAAAGACTATATAGTCACTATAGTCTTTTTTTATCTCTAAATATTGTTGCATCATTGGCGTGTAATTCGATATTTCTAAAGGCTTCAAGTTTTAAACTCTCCTTATAATAAGGGCTACCTACAAACCTTAGCTATTTATCAATGGCCACAAGTAAGTATAAGCTGCCCACGCACCTACTGCTAGAACTACAACTAAAACTATGGTCAGGATAATTCTTCTTGTGCGTCTCTTCTTATAGTATTTTTTAATTATCAAGTTAATCTTTTCATCTAATAATTCTTTTTCTTCAGGTGATAAAAGGTTAGAATCAGCTAATGAAGGTTCTGCCGGTAAGTCGCTAGGGATTTCAATATCATGTGTTTCTTTCACAGGTATTGGTTCATCCATCGGTTCTTCAATATATTGCGATTTTTCTTCTTCAACTTCCTCTTCAAAACTTTCTTCAAATACCGGCTCTTCAAATACTTCCTCTTCAACTTCTTCAGGAACAGGAACAGCTTCAGGGATTACATCCTCTTCAACTTCATCATGAATTTCTTCAGGAATATAAACGTCTTCAACCTCTTCTTCAACTAAATCGCCTTCAACAGCTTCAGCGTCAGAGAATACCGGAACATGATAATCAAAGAAATCGTCTTTAGGGAAAGTATTGTACATTCCTAAAGCAAATTTCATATATTCAATCATATCAGTCTTTTTAAGATCAATCGAAATTTTAAAGCCTTTTTCTTTAGCATAGATTTCAAGTTCTAAAACGCTCTTCATTTCCAATAGTTCAGTTTCATCAGCGCTTAACTTAAATTTAGCAACTAGAATTTCAATCAGTTTACCCTTATTGATTCTTCTTGGAATCTTTACGTCATACTTAGCGCCTAATGCTTTTAAATCACCTAAAGTATAACTTGTCAATAAATCATCGTCCCAATCATTGATATTGATTCCGTCTAAGAAACCAGCTTGTTCATAAAACATTCTTTGAACATGATTATAAAACTCACTATATCTCATAACTTCTAGATCAACAGTATAGTTATGTTTAAGTTGTTCTAACTCATCAAAGAACTTATCTCTAATCACAAGTGCTTCCTTATTAACAAAAATAAGGTTTAACATCATTTCTTTATATCGCGATAAACTGAAATCAAGATTGTATTCATCAATCATTTTCTCTAATAAAAAGATCGAAAAGTTATCATAACCTCTTAGACGAAATTTTAGTTCGTCGGTATAAGTATTATATAGCTTCGGTTCAAAGACTTCCGGTCTAATAGTTTCCTTTAGAAGAAAGCGATGAACATAAAGCGGTAGCTTGATTTCATATTTGTTCATCAATTTAATTAAATCGTCGAGTGGAATTACTAGCAGCAGTTTTGAGAAATCAAAAAATTCTTCCTTATTTTTAAATTTACTCATCATATCACCCTTTTTTTTATAAGATAATAATATCTTACTATAAATTATTTTTAATTTCAAGTGACCTTGTTATAATTTAGCGATTTCCTATGATTATTTCTATTTAAATTTTAAAATAATAAATGAGGTGCTAAAACAGCACCTCACAACTTTTATACTATTTCACCATCTAAAGACCAAGTTTTAGCCTTTTTGATTTTAACTTCGATGATTTTACCAATCAAAGATTCGTCACCTTTAAAATTAACAAGTTTATTATTTTCTGTATATCCAGATAGGACCGTTTCCTTTGTTTTTGAATAACCTTCAACTAATACTTTAACCGTTTCCCCTTCAAAGCGTTTATTCCCTCTTAAGAAACCTTCATTGATTAAATCATTTAAGCGATATAATCTTTCCTTAGCTTCCTTTTCCGATATATCATTTTCATATTCAGCTGCTGGAGTTCCTTTTCGCGGTGAATAGATGAACGTATAAGCACCCTCAAAACGCGATTTTTCAACCAAATCCAGTGTTTCTAAATAATCTTCATGCGTCTCGCCAGGGAAGGCTACGATAATGTCAGTGGTTAATGAAACATTAGGTATTTTATTATAAATCTCATTAACTAAATCCAGGTATTGTTCTTTAGTATACTTTCTGTTCATCCTTTTTAAAATTTTGTTTGAACCAGATTGAACCGGTAAATGAATAAAAGGCATAATATTGTCATATTTAGCGATTACATCAATTA
>CAZMMT010000012.1:0-10466 GCA_964567465.1 uncultured Candidatus Izemoplasmatales bacterium
CTTCATCCTCATCATCTTCTTCTAGTTCTTCGTCTTCCTCATCTTCTTCATCTTCAACATCTTCTTCGTCTTCTTCATCCTCATCGTCATCATCTGGATCTTCTAAATCAATATCCTTTTCAAAGTCACCTTCAGTAATATGATAACTATAGATGGTTTTTCCAAATTCATCAATTGATTCAGTGATATAAACTTCACCTTCAAAGTTATTAACTTCATACTCCATGAAATATACTACTGAACCATTTTCTGAATATTTCTCTAGTAAGAATTGATCTTCACCTTGTTTGATTTCAACTTTAACTTCATCGTCCTCAAATTCGATATTTATTTCTTTCTCTATATATACTGAATTAATGTTTTGCTTAATCAAATACTTTGTTTCAATTTCATCACTGGTTTCGCTCTTATATTCAATAATTATATAATCGTTATTCTTTCTTGCCGTAAGTTCAAGTTCAAATTCATCATCTTTTTCTTCAAACTTTCCTTCAACAAGCATTTTGTTACTACCAATATTGATTTCTCCGTCAATGTTTCCAGATTCATCAAAATTAAGATAAAAAACATATTCTTTGTTGTCAACTAAATAACTAATCTTATATTGATAATCTTGATCGATTAATTCTTCAATTGAAGCATTTGCGGTGAAATCACTATTATCAATAAAAACCTTTAACATATTGAAATAATAATTGAACTCATCAATGTTTTTTTCAAATTCGGTAATATTATCATCTAAATCAATAAACGATAGTGCTGTTGCGGTTGAATTAACTACAGCGTTAGATATAATCGAAGCTGACATATAGGACGTTTCAACTAGTTTTTGAGTTTGAACTTGACTAAGTGTAATCGGTTGATACGGCTCATTTGGATTAGTTGCGATTACAACTACAACCAATAAAGCTACAGCCATAAAAACCATCGCAAACTTCGCTTTAAAGACTTTTAAGAAATCCCAAACACTTCGCTCATTATTAATTCTATCCATAACCGAATCAATTGTTTTGCTTTTGGAAATTTCCATTCTTTGGTTATCAACTTCTCTGTTCATCTTATCCATCTATGTCACCTCCTTCTTTATTTTTTCTACGCTAACTTTAATCGCTTTATAAATTGTTTTATCAGGGATCCCCAAGGTCTCACTGATTTCTTTAACGGTTAGATTGCTGAAGTAATGCAAATGCATAATCTCATAATGCTTTGGTGATAAAATCTTTTTCATCACTTCAAGTATTCTATCAATTTCATCATTTTTAACAGCTTGTTTTTCAACATCTTCATCGGATCTGTTAACCGCGTCATCATATTCATAGGTATTGTTCTTAAGTCTAGTTCTAGCAGATTGTAAGTGATTTAATACATAATTCTTAGCTATTCTGTACATCCAAGTTCTAAAACTTGCCTTTGAATCATCATACTTTTTCAAAGCTTTATAAATCTTAAAGAATATTTCCTGTAATAAATCTTCTGTATCAGTATAACTACCCGTCATATTGTAAACATACTTGAATAGTTCATTATGATATTTATCAATCAACAATGCATATTTGTTTTTGTCTTCTGTTAAAACTATATTAATAATCTCAATATCATTCATATGCATCACAACCTTTCTTCAAGGTATATTCTACCACAAAAGATTGTAGAGAAAAATCATAAAGAACTTCTTTTTAATATATACCAACATGATCAAATTTTTTCTAATAATTCTCTTAAACTTTTTTCATTTAGGTCAATATAGACAAAAATATTCTTTTTACATAAATATATACAGTAATACCTTCTAAAATTCTCAAAAAAAAAGGAAGAATCTTTCAACTCTTCCTTAAATTATTATTTATTGATTTCGTCAAGCATGACATTTAAATCATCAAGTTCTTTTATCAACGTTGTATATTTTTCAATTGATAATTGTAACTTTTCTGCCATACCATATGGGACATCAACTATATTATCTCTTAACTCATATCCTTCTTTTGAAAGAATAACATTCATTTTACGACTATCCTCAGGATTTTTAACGCGCTCTAAGTATGAAAGTTCTTCCAATCTTTTAAGTAAAGGTGTTAAAGTTCCAGGAGAAAGATTAACTTCTGCACTCAAATCTTTAAAATCAATGATTTCAGCTTTAAAAAGAGCCAACATAACCACATACTGCGGATAAGTTAAGTCATACTTTTCTAAAAAGGGTTCATAAGCTTTGGTCATTTTTCTTGAAATTGAATACAGTCTAAAACACAATTGATTATCTAGATACAACATTTCATCCATAAAATTCACATCCCACTAATTTCATCTATACATATCATACTAAATTTTTGAAGAATTTGCAAACAATTTATTCTGGCAAGAACAAACTTACACAAACAATATTAAAAAGGCAAGCTATTTCAAGTATAACTTGCCTTGATATATTAATAATTCTTTCCTTCTTCTTTGCCTAATAAAACTCTCATTGCCCCTTCAACTAACGCTTGCATTTCATCCTCACCAGGATAAACTGTTACGCATTTAATTGGGTCAACGGACTCTTTTATTTTATTAGTGAAGTATTTACTATAAGCGATACCACCAGTAAGAATAATTCCATCAATATCTCCACCAGCCACAAAATACATTGCACCGATTTCTTTTACTACCGAATAAGCCATAGCATCAAAGATAAGTTTAGCGTATTCATCGCCCTCTTCAACTCTCTTTTCAACGATTCTAGCGTCATTAGTATCTAGATATGATGCAATTCCGCCTTTACCAACAAGCAACTTCTTAACTTCTTCTTTAGTGTATTCACCGCTAAAGCAAATATCTACTAAAGGATATGTCGGAATCGTTCCTGTTCTTTCTGGAGAGAAAGGTCCATCACCGCCAAGAGCGTTATTAACATCAATTACTCTACCCTTCTTATGAAGTCCAACACTGATGCCACCACCTAAATGAACAACAATCACATTGATGTCTTGATAAGCTTTATCAATCGATTGAGCAAATCTTAAAGCAATCGCTTTTTGATTTAAAGCATGAAAGATACTCTTTCTTTCGATTTGTTTTAAACCGCTAATTCTTGAGATATCATTAAACTCATCCACAACCACCGGATTAACTGTAAAAGCTTTTTTGCCTTGTTCTTTAGCGAATCTATAAGCTAATATAGAACCTAAAGCTGAGGCATGTGCTCCATATTTCATTGAAGATAAATCTTCTACCATTTCTTCAGTAATCTCATAGGTGCCGCCAGCTAGAGGTTTCATCATTCCGCCTCTACCGACAAACACATCAATATCTTCGATCTTAGTATTATTATGTTCTATGAACTCAAGAATCATATTTTTCCTGAAATCGATTTGATCGATAATCGTCTTAAAATGTTTTAAATCTTTAACATCATGTCTTAAAGTTTTTTCCTTAATTACTGTTTCATTTTTATACAGTGCTACTTTAGTAGACGTACTACCTGGGTTAATTACTAAGATTAGATAATCCGTCATGATTTAACACCGCCAATAAAATTGAATTAAGTTTTGCTTCCGCAGAGTCAGCTCTTGAAGTTAATACAATCGGAACTTTAGCTCCTAATATAACTCCAGCACTTCTACCACCCGCTAAAAAGACAGAGGTTTTATAAAAGATATTTCCAGCATCTAAATTAGGGAATACCAAAATATCGCAGTCCCCGCCAACAACTGAAGTAATGTTCTTTTGTTTCACAGAATCCATTGATACTAAATTATCAACTGCGAATGGTCCGTCGATATAAAAATCAATATCTTTATCTTTATAATATTCAACAATTTCTGCTGCTTCTACAGTTGATTGAATTTTTGGATTAACCTTTTCAACCGCACTTACTAAACCAACCTTTGGTTTATCATACCCTAAAGACTTAGCTAGTTTTACAGCCGCTTCGATTATCATTATTTTTTGTTCCACGTCTGGCGCGATATTCATCGCTCCATCAGTCGCAAATAAACATTTATGATGAGTTGGATAACTTACAATCCCAACATGTGATAAAAGCTTTGCGTCTTTAATGCCAAATTCGCTATTAACAACACCTTTTAAAAGTATCTTAGTATCGATAAGACCTTTCATTAAGATATCCACTTCTTTAGCATTAACCATATCCATAGCGATTCTTGTGGCTAATTCAGGATCTTCTTCATCAATGATAGTGTAAGGCATCTTTAAATCGAATTCTTTAATTAACATTTCAATCTCAACTTTTTTACCGATTAAAATAGGTTCTATAATTCCTAAATCTGAGGCTTCTTTAATTGCGCCAATAACATGGTCATCATGCGCAAAGACAACCGCGCATTTTGTGCGGTTGACTTTTTTCGCCTTGACCAATAGTTCATCTATCGATCTAAGCATACTTAACACCTAACTTTTCTACATAAGCTTTTCCAGCTTCTAAAGCTTCTTTATTTATTTGCACTAAATCAGCTTTTCTCTCGCCTAAAATCTTCTTGATAATCGCTTCGATTGTTTCATCGCTAAATAAATGCGTTAACTTTAAATAAGCTCCCATCATTACCATATTGGCAACTTTGATATTTCCAAGCTCATTAGCGATATCATTAATTGGAACCCCAACAACAGTTGCGTTATCCAATTTTATTTCTTCTTCAATTAAAGAAGAGTTATATAATACTAAGCCTTTATTAGCCATATGTTCTTTGAACTTTTCTAATGAAGGTAAGTTAAAAGCGACCAAGTGATCAGCGTTTTTAAACACTGGTGAGTTGATTTGCTTTTCACTAACTATAACTGAACAGTTAGCGGTACCGCCTCTAGTTTCTGGTCCATAAGATGGAAACCATAAACCGTTAATCCCGTCTTTTGTAGCACTATAAGCAAGGATTTGTCCGAACATCATAACGCCTTGGCCACCGAAGCCAGCTACTTTAATATTCTTCGCATCCATGATTATTTTGCCCCCTTATCTTTAAATACTCCTAATGGAAATACTGGTTCCATAGCTTCTTTGCTCCACTTCATCGCATCAACTGGTTTTAATCCCCAGTTAACAGGACATGTCGCAACTATTTCTACCATAGTGAAACCTTTATTTTCCATTTGATATTGGAAAGCTTTCTTTATAGCACGTTTTGCATTAATTACATGTTTAGGATCATAAGCCGCTACTCTTTCTAAATAAGCAACGCCTTCAATCGTTGAAAACATTTCACTAATCTTAATTGGATTACCATGATGAGCAACGTCTCTACCGTCTTGAGAAGTCGTTGTTTTTTGACCAATCAAACTAGTTGGAGCCATTTGTCCGCCTGTCATCCCGTAAATTGCATTATTCATGAAGATAACCGTAATGTTCTCACCTCTATTAGCCGCATGAATTGTTTCAGCGATACCAATACTAGCTAAGTCACCGTCACCTTGATAAGTGAAAACGATATTTTCCGGTAATACTCTTTTAACACCTGTTGCTAGAGCACAAGCTCTACCATGAGGTGCTTGTTGAGCATCACAGTTAAAGAACTGATAAGAAAAAACTGAACAACCTACTGAAGCAATAGCGATTGAACGATCTAAAATTCCTAATTCAACCAATACTTCAGCTACTAACTTATGAACGATACCATGAGTACAACCTGGACAGTAAGATAATTTAGAATCTGTTAAACCAGCACTCTTTTCATACTTAGTTTCCCACATCTTACTTCACCACTCTTTCGTTAAAGTTTTTAATCGCAGCGACTATTTCTTCTGGATCTGGAAGCATTCCCCCGGCTCTACCGAAGAAACCAACTTTATGACGACCGTTATTTGCGATTAAAACGTCATCTAACATTTGTCCCATTGACAATTCACATGTTAAAATTCCTTTTGTATTAGCAGGAATTTGATCAAATGCTTTTTCTGGATAAGGGAATAAAGTAATCGGACGAATCATTCCTACTTCAATACCTTCAGTTTTAAGCATTTCAATTGCACTTCGACAAATTCTTGCCATCGTTCCATAAGCAACGATAACATATTCTGGATTATCAAAATTAACAAGTTCGAATTTTGTTTCGTTCTTCTTAATTAATTTATACTTCTCATTTAAATGGATATTATGGTTTTCTAAAGCTTGTGGATCAAGATAAAGTGAATTGGCTACATTTCTTCTGCCTGGATGATCTTTAGTTCCAGTTGTCGCCCAATCTTTCTCCGGTAAAAATCTTTCTTTTACTGGTCTGTCAAAATCAACACTTTCCATCATTTGTCCAATTAAACCGTCAACTAAAACCATTACTGGATTACGGTAATAATCAGCGATATCAAATGATTCTTTGATAACGTCGATAGTTTCTTGAATGCTTTCTGGTGCGAAAACGATCAAATGGTAATCACCATTTCCACCGCCTCTAGTAGCTTGATAATAATCACCTTGTGAAGGTTGGATACTACCAAGACCAGGCCCACCACGCATAACTGAAACGATTAAACATGGAAGTTCAGCTGCTGTAATGTAAGAGATACCTTCTTGCTTAAGAGCAATCCCTGGTGAAGAACTACTGGTCATTACTCTTTTACCAGCACCAGCTGCGCCATAAACCATGTTTATTGCACTAACTTCAGACTCTGCTTGTAAAAAGACTTTCCCATTAGCCAACATATGTTTTGACAAATACTCAGGAATTTCATTTTGTGGGGTAATAGGATAACCATAAAAAGCATCAGCTCCGCCTTTAATCGCTGCTAGAGCAATCGCTTCATTACCTTTCATCAATACTTTAGCCATTATTTATTCACCTCAACTTTAATTACTGAATCGGGACACATAATCGCACAAAAAGCACAGCCAATACACTTATCCGGTTCACTAACCCTAATAATATTATAACCGGCTTTGTTCAGTGTCTTCATGTCCTGGTAAAGGATGTGTGTTGGACAATACTCTACACAAAGTCCACAGCCTTTACAAATTTCTTCGTTAAATTCAACTCTTCCTTTTGGCACTTTTATTCCTCCTTATAACCAATTCTTTCTAAAATATAATTTTAATTTCAGTATCTCGCCTTGAAATACCAAATTATCCGCAAATAGATTCTCCCAAACTGCTGTATAAACAATCTCGAGATTTGTTTCTTTACTTACTTGTTTAATTATTTCTTCTCCATACAAAATATCTTCTAAGGTCGTTTCTCTTAAAAGATTAGAATTATTGATTAAACCAGTTACTTTAAACCCACCAGTTCCCTCAATTTTATTGATTAACTGAATTATTTTTTCTTTAGTGTTACTTTCTTCGCGGTAGACATTAATAACTAAATACAAGTCAATATCAGTGTCATTATAATCTTCAAACTGTCTTAAAAGCTTAGCTCCGACATCATTACCGCCTAAATCATAGATAGCTCTTTTAGTATTATTATGGAAAGGAATAAATACCCGAGCGGAGATATAAGGCATATCAACATGCATCTTATAATCTAAATCGCTTGATATAACTTCAATTCCATATTCATTAAAAATCTTCTCTTGTTCTCTTGTCCGAAAATAGGGATTAACTACATCTAAATCAACGACATAATCAACCTGCTCTTTAATTGCAAGATTAATAGCTAATTCACTCTTTCCAGAGCCATAGTAACCTGTTAAAAAAGTAATGTTCTTCATATATGATTATGTGGTTATAAACCGCATAAAACTCCTTTTCTAAAATCCTCTTTACAAAAATAAAGTTTTCCTAATAATTAGAAAACGCTTACAAAAGTATTATAACATCTCAGCCAGAAAAGATAAAGGATAAATTTTGTAAAAATTTTAAAGGCTCAACTAAGTTAATCACTTATCTAGTTGAGCCTTATTAAATTATATTAATTTAAAACGTTAGAATTTACAGTTTTTGATCCGTCAGGAAAAACTGCATAGACATAAACTTCTTCAGTTACACTTCCTTCAAGCTCGTAATAAGTATTTTCTAATCTAATTACTTCACTACCAATAACTAAAAAGTAATGAGTCGCCTTACTAACATTATTCCAACTTAAGTTATCACCATCTAAACTTAAAACAACATTAGCTTCTTGATCATAATCAATTGTAAAAGTATACTCGCTAATTTCAGAATCTTTATACCCATCTGCTTTTGCAATAACACTAACTTCATAACTGCCTTCAAGAGTTATAGGTAGATAAGGTACAGGAACGGTAAACTCTTCCCCATTAACATTAACTACATAACAAGAAGCATTTTCTACCAAATTCCAAGATAAAAACTCATTAAAGTTAATATTCTCTACTTTGTCTAATGCTTTAGCGTTATTACATCCCATTAACAAAAAAGAAGACACAAATAAACTAACAATCACCAATATTTTTTTCATTTAATACCTCCAAGCCATATCTATTATAACATATATAAAAACCTGGATAAAGATCATAAAAAAAACTCCCTTTTTTAAGGAAGTTTATAAGTAATACTTTCTAACTAATAAGAATAGATTTAAGCCAGTTGATATAATCCCAATACCCGCAAAAACTGCACCTAAAATTACTCCTATTCCTAAATCAAACCAACTAAAATTGTATTCTATTTCGACTATCCCGGTAATTACTCCCTTGGTAGTTTCGCCAAAATTTAAGAAAACAATAAATGATAAAATAAAAGCTGCTAAAGCGAATGCTTTTAAGCCGAACTTATTTACTTTTTCTTCTACCTTAGTATTGTTAGATCTAGCCAATTGCACTCCAGTTAAAACAACTACCATCGGAAACATAAACGCCATAAAGTTCCAAAAATTAAAACCGACTGAAACGCTTCCTAAATCATAAAGACTAGCTATTTCTGTACCGATAGTTGCTTCATTTCCTCTTAAAATCATTACACCATCATTAACAATTGCGGGAAAGAACATCATTAGAAATACTAAAATACCGCAGGTAAAACTTAAAACTGGTAAATACTTAATTAACTTCTTAGTCATAATTTCATCCCTCATTATTTTATTTATTGTGTTCTTCCGCTAATACACTAAAGTTAATCGCAAGAACACTGTCTTCATTAGTTTCCATTTCCATAATATATTCATCAAAATTAGGAGCTAGTGAATAAAAACCAAAATCTGGAGATTTAAGTTTCATTTCAACTAAATCCTCATGCTTTAAACTTATGACATTAACTAAAAACATTTCGTTTCTCGAAGCCATTGATGCATCATTCTTATGCAACATTTTCTCTTCTTCATGATTAAAGATTACATAGACATTTATAAGTTTTTGGGCCCAATTAGCAATTCTATACATTACTTCTTCTTCGGTATTAGTTCTTTTATTATCGATAATAAAATCTTCTTTATAAACTAAGCCATCAATTGTCACGTACATTCTAATTTCATGATTATCAAAATTGTCTTTTCGAAAAACGATCGCTGAATAAGGAAGATAAAAATCATCCCAAATAACTAAAGAAGTAAATTTAAAATCTCTATCTGTTACCCAATAAATTCTTTTTTGATAATAAGCCATTAATTTTCTCCTATTATATTAGTAAATATATTATAAGTTAATCGCTAATAAAAATCTAGTTAAAAGTTTATTTTTAAGTAACTTGCTTACTAATCTAAAAAAGACAGTTTAATAACCATCATTACCATATTTTAAAGACTTTGCGATTCTACAAATATTGGTTGTAGAAGCGTTTGTTTTGTAGATTACTTGTTGGTAAGAAGCTTTATGCCAAAGCATTACCGCAACTCCCATCCGATGAGCCATTTTTTCTAATTCACTCATCGTGCATAGATCTTCAAAGAAGCGATAAACTTCTTCTACAGACTGAAGTTCTAAAATCGCTTTAGCTAACAAATCCATATTCTTACTCTTAGATTTTGGTTCAAATGGCATAATAATCACCCCTATTAGTAATTATTATAATATTTATACATTTAAATATCCAACACGTTAACGCGTTAAAGTGAAAAAAAGAGTGACTTGTTAAAGTCACTCTACAAACAAATATTATGATTAACTTGGTACATACCCCCAAACAATCGTTGTTACCCCAATTGACCAATTAGTGTTCCATACACTTGGCATTGAAGCTGCAACTACATTGACAGTAATATTATCGCAGTTATAAAATACCGCAACACCCATGAAAGTTACTGTTATCGGTACATAAAATTCAGCTAAAGAATCACATTCTTCAAAAGCATAATCGCCAACAGTTGCTAGGGTAGAAGTATGCTCAATCAATACTTCAGAAAGATTTATACACCCACTAAAAGCATAGGCTTCTATGGTAGTTACCGAATCAGGAATATATATAACCTCTAAGTTAATATTACCAAAAAAACTCTTGTAACCAATAGTAATTAAAGTATCTGGTAAATTAGTTGCGAAAAGTTTTTTGCATCCTGAAAATGCCATAGTATCAATCTCGGTAACTTGTGAGTTTTCCTTAAACTCAACCACTTCTAGATTTTCACAATCTTTAAACAAACCAGTAGAAATAA
>CAZMMT010000012.1:10566-19302 GCA_964567465.1 uncultured Candidatus Izemoplasmatales bacterium
TTAAACTCAACCACTTCTAGATTTTCACAATCTTTAAACAAACCAGTAGAAATAATAGTTAAACCTAAAGGTACTAAAAAATACTCTAAAGAATCACAGTTTTGAAAAGCGGACGAACCTATTGAAGTAACTGAATCAGGTAAATTGATTGCTTCTAGAGACAGATTATTACCAAAAACCCAAATGCCAAGTGTCTCCAATTGACTAGATTCATCAATTTCAAAGCTAGATAAACTAAAACAACTTAAAAAAGCATTATCACTGATTGTCGTTACACTAGCAGGTAAATAAAAATATTCTAACGAGTAATTTTGAGTGAAGGCCGATGGGCCAATTGATACCAGTTGTGAACTCTCGCTTAAATTAATCTCACTTAACCTTAAACAGTTATAAAAAGCTAAATTCCTAATTTCTGTAACACTATCAGGAATTGTAATACTTCTCAAGTTTTCATTACTATAAAAAGTTGATTCATAAATCACTGTTATTTGTGGATTTTCGCCAAAATCCACAACTTCAAGTTTATAGTTATAAGCGAAAGCTTGATTTGATATCTGTTCAAGACTATCGGGGAGATAAATACTTTCTAATTTTGAACATCCTGAAAAACCTGCTTCCCCAATTACTCTTAACTGGCTTTCTCCAATAAAATCGACATTTCTTAGTTCTAAATTTAACTTAAATGCACCTTTTCCTATATAAGTAACGGTCTGAGGTATTTCTACATTCGTTACAGTATAGTTATAATAAAAGGCATAATTACCAATTTCTTTAACCGTATAATTGCCTTCCCCAAATTCAATAGTTTCGGGAATATCTATATCTTTTACTCCATAATTAATATAATCAATAACCTTTACATCATTATCATTTAAAATGACATAAGTCACACCATCAATTATTTCATATCCTTGGATATTAGATTCAGACGTTCCATCCCCACCATTCCAATTAGATTCCCAACCTGTTTTGTTATATCCTTCTTCTATATATATGAATTGGTCTGGACTTGATCCGCTAAAAACCTCACTTCCTAGATATGTAACCGAGTTTGGTATAATAACTGAGTAAAGGTTAAAACAAGAACTAAACGCCATATCGCCAACCCATTCAACTCCTTGAGGAATATTGATACTTTGAAGTTTAGAATTTGACGCAAAGGCTAAATGTCCAATCGTCTCAAGTCCTTCAGTTAAAACAATATGTGAAAAAACATGTTTGTTCTGAAACGCTTGATCAGGTATATCATCTACACCTTCCATTATTAAAGTTACATCTGAAGCAATCATTTGGGTATTTAATAAGTCATCTTTAAAAACTTTATAAAAACTATTTCCAAAGGTTTGAATTTCCACTGATTCAAGATTTATTCTCTGCGGATCACTCGCAGAAATATACATCGCAAATGAATCAGTGACATTATTAAAAGTAGAAAATTTAGTTCTTTTTATTGAATAATAATTTTCGCTACCTGTACCTACAGTGATTCCGGCGTTTTCAGCGACGTGTAATTTTGAAACAATTTCCGTGTCTTCAATTCTTAACGCTGAACTACCAATTGACCAAACATATATCGGATTAATTGCCGTAAGAAAAGCATTATCAATAAAAAGGTCAAATTGCATAGATGAGTAAATCGCAAGTGCTTTTTGCAAAACATCAATATTACCATTTAAATATCTAATTTCAAACCCATCACACATTTCTAATTTTATCCCATTATTCACATTCCCGATGATATCTACTTTGTCCAGGTGCAATTTAAAATTGTCAACTTCAAAAAAATCAAATATTACATCAGAATAGAGATATTCAATGCCATGATCGACAACAATATCCAAATCACTAATTAATAGCTTACCCCCATTCGGATACATATTAGGAGTTGTACCTAATGAGAAATCAGATTTAATCCTAAATAATTTATTTAAGTTCTTCGATAAGAGATTATAACCATTTCCATAGATTTCAACCGATCTTGTCAAATTAATCGTATCATAAACTTCAATATCATTATCAAAGTATATCGCTTCATAGGCCTCATTATTCAAAGCCTCAAGAAATTCTTCTTCAGTTTTCACATTGATGCTATTTGTCTTTTGCCAATGGGCATATAATGTTACATCACTAGTTAAAACAGTTCCGTTTTCAAACTTAGGACTTTGAGCCTCTAATCCATAATACCACCCTAAGAAAACATAACCTGGTCTTTCTGGGACTGGAAGTTCTACTGGTATGCCGTAATCAGTTCCATAGTTACCAACTTCACTACCACCATTTTCATTGAGATAAGCCGTATAAAATTCATAGAAAAAATAAGGAACAATTACCAAGTCTTCTAAAACTTCATCGAATTCTTTATCCCATCCCGCAAAATAATGACCAACAAGGCTAGGTATATCTGGTTCAATAGCTGCCTCACCGTCTCTAACTAGTTGCACCGACAAAACCCTGCCTTCTCCATCTAGAAATTGCACTAGATGTAAATCATTAAACTTACCTAAATTGTGGGTAGAATCATCACTATAAGTAATAACCAATTCACCTTCAGAATTGATAACAGCTGACTCAATACCAATACCATTTAAGTTATCCAAACTATAGATATCATTCCATGACACATCACTTACGTACTTCCACTGCAACATTCCTTCACTTACTCTAAACTCGACTGCTAAAGCTTCAAGTTCAGAAGAGGTTGGTTGATTGGTTTCTGTTGTATTAAGTGTAGTTTGGTTATTACATCCGACTAAAAACAAAAACATTAACAAAAACAAAAATTTAGCTTTCATACTATACCTCCGTATTGAAAAACAAATTAAAAAGAACGATAAGTAAACTTATCGCCTGCTTCAACTAATCCTTAGATTAGATTAACAGACTTTATTAAAATAAAGCAATCAATATCTAAGTAATTTATTCTATTATTCACTTCAAGTAATCTTTTCACATCTATTCTATAATAGTTAAACCTCTAATTACAATAACTCATAACAATATAAAGAAAAAAGAGAGTGAAAAATTCACTCTCTTAAAAAATATAAACGTATATAGTATTAATTCAAAATCCAAAAGGCTTTAATTGTAACGTCTTCTTCTGGCATAGTTGTAAATGTATAAGGAACCCAATCAACACCATCAAAGATAAACCAACCGACAAATGTATAATCAACTTTAACAGGATCAGCTGGTTGAGGAATAACAGTGCCAATCTTTTCATAGATAACTATATTAGGTTCACCGTTATCAAGATCTAATGTCATAATCCGGTGATTAACACCCCATATTACCGTTGCAACACCATTGCCTAACCAAGTCGAATTCCAACCTGGTTGTATCGATGTAAATTCAACACTGATTGTTAGTAAATGACAATTATAGAATACATCATTTCCCATAGTGATAACAGTATCCGCAATAAATATTTCTTCCAATTTTGAGCAGAAAGTAAATGCCCATGCTCCAATCGAAGTAATGTTGTAAGGATTTTCAAAAGTAATACTTGTTAATGAAGTATCATATGCAAAAGCCTGTTGCGGTATAGCAGTTACAGAAGCTGGTATGGTAATCTCAGTTAAGTTGCCACAATGACTGAAAATACTAGGACCTAAAGTAGTCACTGAATCTGGTAGAGTAATATTTGTTAAACTATCATTATGATAGAATGCATAACTACCAATCACTAATAAACTAGAATCTTCTTCAAAAACCACATTTGTTAAATTCGTGCAGTTATAACAGAAACCACTTCCTAAAGTCAAAATTCCAGCAGGAACATTAATAGTTGTAAGACTTGAACATTCTCTAAAAACATCATTGCCAATATTTGTTACTGTACTCGGAATAACGATATTAGACAATTTATAATCTTGTGCAAATACAGAATTGCTAATTACTAATAAGCTTGGATTATCGCCAAAATCAACTGTTTCCAGATTCATATTATCATAAAATGCATAAGACGCAATAATCATCAGCGACTCAGGTAAATGAACTTCAGTTAAGCCATAAATGCTACTGAAAGCGTAGATGCCTATATCTGTCAAAGCTGAACCTTCTTCAAAAGTCAAACTACTCAATTTATAATTATTAGAAAAAGCACTTTGAGCAATTATCTGAACTGAAGCAGGAATTTCAATACTCCTTAAATTCTCATTATGAGCAAAAGTATTTGTTCTTATCATATCAAGATTAATACCCTCTCCAAAAATAACTTCTCTTAAATTATAATTTCCTTCAAAGGCGTAATCACCTAAATAAGTTACTGAAGTTGGTATAAAAATAGATTCTAAACTTTTACAATCTTTAAACGCTTCATACCCAATGTATTCTAAAACAGAATTTGCTTCAAACTCAACAGACCTTAATTTATCTGCATAATAGAAAGCTCCACGGTCAATCATCTCAATTGAGTTTGGAATATAGATGCTTCTCAAAGATGATTGATTAGCGAATGCATAAGCATTAATTCCTACTACATCTGCAGGAGCATCTTTGAATTCGATTATTTTTGGAACTATAACATCTTCTTGTGCACAATCATAGCCGATTACAACAGCCAAATCGTCCTCTAAGATTATATAAGCTAATCCATCCTGATAACTAATGCCTTTAGCATTAAAATATGCAAACCCTTCGAAATCATCCCAATCTAAATCAAATGCAGTTGTATCAACACCTTCGATTAAGAATAATATTAAGTTTAAACTACTATCATAAAACGCCCTATTTCCAATATAAGTTACACTAGTTGGAACAACTAAAGAACCTAAAGAATAATTACCCGCAAAAGCATATTCACCTATACTTGTTACTCCTTCAGGTATAACAACATTAACCAAATTATAACTATCTTCAAAAGCATGATTTCCGATAACCTCAATGCTTTCAGGTAAAATAATTCTTGAAAATTGATTGTTACTATAAGCATAATCCTCAATATTTGTTACACCATCTTTAAACTCTAAAACAGATCCATTAATCCAATAATCCGAACTACCATCAGTGTAAAACATTTCCTCATAATATGGATTATTAGTTTCAAAGTAACAATTATCAAAAATTGCTATTTGATTACTAGCTTCAAAAACTGATCTAATAATCGCAGAAACTTCATTTCCCTCAAGATAGAACTCAGAATCCGTAAATGCATAACTACTATTACCAGAACTGTAATTCAAGAAAACACTGCCTCCTTGATCATAAGCGTCTTTAATATAGAATTTTGAATTACTTACCCTGATGCTTGAATCTTGATATTCACCAAAGTCAAATGCAACATTACTTTTAATTGTTGAATTAACAATTTTTAAATCCATAAGTTCATTCATATACCCACTTATTCCGGTATAATTAACATCGAAGAAAGAATCAACTAAAGTGAAATCAATATCTGAACAATTAGCAATTTGAATCGCTGCCTCAAAATTACCAGTTATACTCATATTACTGAATCTAATATCCATATGATAAATATAATTAACATAAAATGCTGAATATGCATAGTAGTCAGTAATACCTGTATCTAAAACAATATCTAAATCTACAATTTCTAAATATCCACCACTTGGAGCACTAAATTCATAATCAAATGTATCATCTTCATGATAAACATAAAACAAATCATATAAGCTACCACTTAATAATTGATAACCATTGCCATCAATTTTTAAAGAACGATTAATAAAAAGTTCTTGATTGACTTCAATATCATTTCCGAAAATTATCTCATCAACACTTAAATCTTCAAGTGCTAAAATTAATTCTTCTTCATTTGTTACAGTAACTGCTGTTTCTTTTTGCCAACGGGCATAAAGAGTTAAGTCACTAGTAAGTATCATTCCATCAGTAGCTTTAGGACTATTAGCAGTTTCCCCCATATACCATCCAATAAACCGATAACCAAATCTTGAAGGTATTGGTAAAACTACTTCAACGCCATAATCATAAATATGTCCACTAATAATACTATCGCCACCGTTTGCGTTGAAAGTGATGGTATAGCTTTCCGCAATAAACACCGCATTAATCACTAAATCACTTGTCACATTAGAAAAACTTTTATCCCATCCAGCAAAGTAATGCCCCTCTAATGGACTAATCCAAGGCGGAACTATGGCATCTTCTCCGTCTTTAACCATCTGAACGGAAACGACATTACCGGTTCCATCTTTAAACTGAACTAAATTAAGTTTATTAAGTTCCCCTAAATTAGAAACCGTTGAATCAGTGTAAGTAATAATAAGTTCACCATTCTCATTAATTAACATCGATTCAACACCTAAACCTTGTAAACTTGCAATATCGAAGAGACTGGTCCAAGTACTGTCTCCTTCTCTTTGCCATTGGATAATATCCTCATTTACCCTAAACAATACGGCTTTCCCATCCTCACCAGCAGGGCCGGTAAGAGTTGATAAAGCAACAAGATCGGTCCAAGTATCATCTAACTCATACTTCCACTGAATCTTATCATTAAATACTCTGAGTTCAATCAAACCGATTTCACCCTCGGTTGTTACTAGCACATCTGTAGTTGCTTGATTACATCCAACTAACAAAAACAAAAATAAAAACAACCATAATACTCTCTTTTTCATTTTCTTATCCTTTCTTTAAATTTGTCCAAAATAAAATAAACGATTTTTGAAATAATCGTCTGCTTTAAACCCTAAGAAACCAAGTCTATAACAGACTTTAAACATAATCTCTTTAAAGTGCAAATCTTTTAGACAGGTTTAGTATTCATATGTTGTATTTTCAATCTAGTTTAAGTTTACACTTCAAAATAGTAATTTTCAACATTACAGGCAAATAAAAATAAAAAAATAACTATTTTTCTTTATAATCATTTATTCATGTCTAAGTTAGTAAATGAAATTTCCTTTTTAAAGAATAACTTGATAAAGGTATGAATCAAAATAATCCCCACCGCCAGTTATCTTCCCTTCTTTATAACAAAAGAAAAGATGCTAGTAATATTTACTAACATCTTTAGATTTCTATCTATTTAATTTAATTCAATATCCAATGAGCACGAACAGTCACATCTTCTTCTGGCACGGTTGTAAATGTATAAGGAACCCAATCAACTCCATCAAAGATAAACCAACCAATAAATGTATAATCGACTTTAACGGGATCATCTGGTTGAGGTATCGGTGTACCAATTTTATCAAATATTACTAGATTAGGGTCACCGTTATCAAACTCAATCGTCATAGTTCTATGATTTACCGCCCAGATAACTGTAGCTGTCATGTTGCCAAGCCAGCCAACATTCCATGTCGGTGGTAAACTAACATGTTCCACGCTGATAGTAAGTAATGGACAATTATTAAAAACATTAACTCCCATATTAACAACAGTGTCAGCGATAAATATCGTTTCCAAACTCAAATTAAAGTAGAATGCATTTTGCCCAATAGTTGTTATATTATATGGATCTGCAAATGTTACAGTAGTTAAGGACTCACAATTTGAGAAAGCATTATTTGGAATAGTTGTAATTAGAGCTGGTATGTAAACTTCAACTAAATTTTTGCTTTGCGAGAAAATAGTATCTCCCAAACTAACAAGTGAATCTGGAAGAACTATTGAAGTTAAGGAATCGTTACTATAAAAAGCAGTAGCTCCAATCGATTGTAAAAGCGAACCTTCTTCAAAAACAACATTTGCCAGATTATCGCAGTTAAAGCAGAAACCATTACCAATCGTTAATACACTAGCCGGAATATTAATAGTAGTTAAACCATGACAATCTCTAAAGATATCGTTGCCGATTGTCATTAATGCACTCGGTAATACGATATTTTGTAGATTATAATCATTGGCGAAAGCTGAACTGCCAATAGTTGTTAACATTGAATCAACACCGAAATCTACGGTAACTAAATTCATATTATCATAAAAAGCATGTGATCCTAAAGAAGTCAAGGTTGCTGGAAGATGAACTTCAGTTAAACCATAAATATTACCAAAAGTAAAATTACCAATTGTAGTTAATAAAGAACCTTCTTCAAATGTAAGACTGCTTAACCTATAATTACTTGCAAAAGCCCCATCAGCGATAACTTGAACTGATGCTGGTATAACAACAGCCTCAACGTAATAATTGCTTGAGAAAGCATTTGCACCGATAGTAATAAGATTTATACCTTCTTCAAAAACAATTTCACTCATATCATAGTTGCTATTAAAAGCAGATTCACCTAGATAAGTAACTGAAGCAGGAATAAAGATTGACTCTAAACTTTCACAATAAATAAATGCTTCGTCACCAATATACGATAAACTGGAATTTGCCTCAAATACAACATTTTTCAAGTTATAAGCATAATTGAATGCGCCATAGCCTATCGTTTCAACTGTGTTAGGGATGAAGATGCTTTTTAAATTACCTTGGTTAGCAAATGCGTATTCATGAATTGCTTTTACATTAGCAGGCACACTCTCAACATCTATTGTCTTTGGAATGACTACGTCTTCTTCTTCACCATCAAAATCAATTATAATAGCATTTAATTCTCCAGTTTCCTCATAAACAACATAGGTGAGTCCATCAACTTTACCACTATCAACTATACCCATTACACCAAGGTCACCATCCCAATTAGAATCATACATACTCGTATCAGTGCCAGAAGTTATAAAGATAGTTGCTAAAGAATCAACAAAAGCATCGTCACCAATATAAGTTACACTTTGTGGAATAATAACTGAGGTTAACATATAGCA
>CAZMMT010000012.1:19402-20463 GCA_964567465.1 uncultured Candidatus Izemoplasmatales bacterium
CCTTCAATGTAGAAGTTAGAGTTAGTAAATCTATAAAAATTATATGCACTGGCAAAATCTGCAATCGCAGCGCCGCCTTCTTCATCAAGACTTTCAATATAAAAGTCAGAATCAGTTACAATAAAGTTGGAAAAACTATACTCCCCTAAATAAATTCCCACATTAGATCTAAAAGTTGAATTTATAATATAAAAGTTCATTCCTTCATTCATATATCCCCCAATGCCTGAATATGTAACATCAAAGAATGAGTCTACTAAAGTAAAGTCAATATCACCTGACTCGATAAAGATAACGCCTTCTTCAGCAAAACCTTGGACACTGATATTGTCAAATCTTATGTCCATATTATATACTTGTTCAAATAAAAATACAGAGTAAGGTACAAAACCGGGAATACCTGTGTCACAGATAATTTCAAGATCTAAAATCTCTAAATATCCACCACTTGGTGGTAGAAGTTCAGAATCGAAACCACCATTTTCATTAGTTATTATAAATAACTCATAAAAGTTTTCACTTAGTAATTTATGATTATTTCCATCAATCTTCAATGAATGAGAAATGAAAATATTCTGATTAACGGTGATATCATTAGCGAAAATAATTTCTTCAACACTATAATCAGCAATCGCTGATCTTAACTCTTCTTCATTAGTAACTGTCACAGCAGTTTCTTTTTGCCAACGAGCATAAAGTGTTAGATCATTTCTTAAAAGCATACCATCCGTTGCTTTAGGACTATTAGCTGTATCACCCATAAACCAGCCCATAAAACGATACCCAAATCTAACCGGTATCGGTAAAGTAACAGCTTCGCCATAATTATAAACGTCGCCTTCAATAGTATCACCGCCATTTGGATTGTAAGTGATCGTATATGTATTTACTTCATATAGAGCATTAATTGAAGTTTCTTGCATTATATTTGTGTAAGATTGGCTCCAACCAATAAATGTATGCCCTGGCATAACTGGTGCGATTGGTGGTATGGCTGTTCCCCCGTCTCTTACTAAATGAACAGCGATAGTATTACCATATCCATCAGTAAACTGAACGAT
>CAZMMT010000013.1:0-19879 GCA_964567465.1 uncultured Candidatus Izemoplasmatales bacterium
ATCAAGCAAATTCAATTGAGTATTACATTGAAAAACCAAAAATGTTTAAACCATTGAGTCCTTCATTTGATGAACTAGTAGCTTATATTAGAGAATTGCCACAAGTCGTCACTAAACTTGACGATGATAGAATCACTTTCTATGTTGACCGTAAACCGTTCTTAGTGTTAATGAATTTTGGAAATTACTACCGCATGGCATTTAAATATGACCTCGAGCAAGGTATTAGATTAATCATCAAGTATCCAACAATTTCTAAAAACAAATCAACCAAAGAAGAACTATGGTTTAAAGCTAATAATTATGGTGACATTCCAAAAGAAGTCATCTACAATATCATTAAAACAGCATACAATAATTACAGTAGCTAAAGCAACTTTTCGAAGTTGCTTTTTTTCTTCCGATTTTTTAATCAACTGAGTTGATAGAAAACGGTTTCTGTGATATCATTTAAATGAGGTGATAAATATGAAATTAGAAGAGGTAGAAGCGCTTAAAGAGCAATTACTCAACAAGAAAAAAACGATGACAAAAGAAGAGCTTCAAGAGATTTGCGAAGAATTCGACAAACGTTTTATTTACGAATCAACAAGTTTCGATAACGATGATTTCACTTTTGAAGATGTTAATTTCTTGTTGGAAGATCATTCGAGAGAATTTCCCGACAAAAAGCCGAACCGTAGGAAAGAAATTATCAACAATTATCACGCCATTAATATGGTTCACCGTCTTGTTGGAAAACAAGTCGAATTGAATGAATCAACAGTTAAAGATTTACATCAAATTCTAGTTGATGGAATTATAACTGGCGGAGTATACCGTACTCGTGATTTATTTATTTTAGGAGCTAAACATGTACCGCCAACTTATTTGAAAATATTCAAAAAGATGGACGCTTATTTTCACGATTTAAAGAATCCTGAATTCACAGGATTGAAAAAGGCAGCTTTTGCCCACTTGCAACTACTAAAAATTTATCCATTCATGGATGCTAACGGTAGACTTGCACGCTTACTGTTGAACTATCAATTAGAGTTAGACGGCTATTTGCCAGTTTCGATCACCAGAGAACAAAGAGATGCTTATTTCAAGAACATCGATGAGTTTAAAATTAACAAAAAAATTGAGCCATTTACAGAGTTTCTAGCTGAGCTAGAGGCGAAAAGAATCAAAGAATTTTTAGAGAGAGAATAACTTCTCTCTTTTTAATGTAAGGAGAGTAAAAATGAAATATATAGCATACCCATTTAATGAAACTAAAAGATTATCTTTTTATTTAGCAACTGAAGAATTCTTAGCTAGAAACTATCCAGCAGAAGAATATTTCTTTATGTGGCAAGTAAATCCAACTGTTATTTTTGGCCGAAATCAACTGATTGAAAATGAAGTAAACATGAAATATGTGAAGGATAACTTCATCGAATTCTACCGGAGAAAATCAGGTGGAGGATGTGTATACGCAGACTTTTCTAATATTATGTTCTCTTTTATCACCCCAAATTTCAATAAGGATTTTGTATTTACAACCTATCTAAATAAAGTAGCTAAGATTCTTCAAGATTTAGGTTTAAACGCCCAAGTATCTGGAAGAAATGATATATTAGTTGACGGTTTAAAAGTATCTGGAAATGCTTTTTATCAAGTTAACTCGAGATCGATTGTTCATGGAACAATGCTTTATAATACCGATCTTAGCGTTATGGTTAAAGCCATAACTCCTGATAATGAAAAATTAATATCTAAAGGTGTCGATAGTGTTAGAAAAAGAGTTACTAACGTTAAAGAACATTTAGACATTTCAATTGAAGATTTTAAAAAATTCATTCGTGATAACATTTGCGATCAAGAAATTATTTTATCGGAAGAAGATATCTTAGGAATTGAGAAGATTGAAGAATCATATTTGAGAGAAGATTTCATCTATGGAAAAAACCCTAATTATACCATAAAGAAGAAAAAGAAGACCGAAGCTGGAATCATTGAAATCTCTTTAGAACTAAAAAATAATATCGTTAAAAGAATCGAAATGTTAGGCGATTATTTTTTAGTCGGTGATGAAGATGAATTCTTAAATAATTTCAAGAATGTTGAGTTCACTAAAGAAGCTTTCACTAAAGTTCTTGAATCAATAAACATCAATAGTTATATCTATAATTTATCAGCTGCAGATTTTTTACAAATTTTATTCTAAAGAATAAATTTGTGATATAATGATGAATGAGGTGGAATATGGAAAATTTGAAAAAAACATGTCTTTACGATAAACACCTTCAGTTAGGTGCGAAAATGGAAGAATTCGCCGGTTACGAAATGCCAATAGTATATGACAGCATCAAGAATGAGCATTTGGCTGTTAGAAACAACGTTGGCATGTTTGACGTATCTCACATGGGCGAAATAATTGTAAAAGGAACAGATTCTTTAGAATTTGTGGAAAAGATATTTACCAATAAAGTTAATACTCTTGAAGACGGACAAGTTGCTTACGGAATGATGCTTTATGAAAGCGGAACCGTTGTGGACGACCTTCTAGTTTACCGTTTAAATAGCGAGTATTTTCTCTTAGTAGTTAACGCAAGCAATGTGGCTAAAGATTACACTTGGATAGTTGAACAAAGCGAAAGCTATGACGTTCTAGTGCAAAATGTCAGTGAGGATTACCAAGAAATAGCTGTTCAAGGTCCTAATGCAGAAAATGTAATAGGAATGGCTTTAGGAATTGATTTAAGTCAACTGAAGTTTTTCTATTTTGCAAACTATGAGTATCTTCAACATCACTTAATAATATCAAGAACTGGTTATACTGGAGAAGACGGATTTGAAATCTATGCTTCAGCCGAAGCAATTAGAGAAATCTGGGATAAATTAATGGAACATGATGTTGTCCCATGTGGTTTAGGATCTAGAGACACTTTAAGATTTGAAGCGGCGTTACCTCTTTATGGTCATGAAATCTCACAAGATATCACACCACTTGAAGCTGGATTAAAATTCTTTGTAAAGCTTGATTCCGATATTGACTTTTTAGGTAAAGAAGCACTTATTAAACAAGGTGATGATTTAACAAGAAGAGTTGTTGGAATTGAACTTACGGAAAGATCAATTCCAAGAGAAGGTTATGAAGTTTATAAGGATGATCAAATAATCGGTTATGTTACTACGGGATATCTAAGCATATCAATCGAAAAACCGATTGCAATGGCGATGATTAACCGACCTCATACAAAGAAAAACACTGAAGTGTATGTCAAAGTCAGAAACAAAATGATACCTGGCTTTGTTAGAGATAAAAAATTCTTAGAAAAAAAATATAATAAAACGAAGGGAGCTTAATATGAGCAAATTAGTAGAAGGACTTTTCTATTCTAAAAGTCATGAATGGGTAAAACCATTAGAAGATGATGTAGTATTAATTGGTATCACTGATTTCGCACAATCTGAACTAGGAGATGTTGTTTTTGTTGATTTACCAGAAGCTGGTGACAACGTATCTCAAGAAGATGAATTTGGTGCTGTAGAATCAGTTAAAGCAGCTTCAGATTTAATTTCTCCAGTTACTGGTGAAATTTTAGAAGTTAATGAAGAATTGGTTGGTGAACCTGAACTTCTTAACAAAAACCCTTATGAAAACTGGCTTCTAAAAGTTAAATTAGAAAACCCTGATGAATTAGGTACTTTATTAAGTTCTGAAGAATACGCTGATTTCATTAAGTAGGTGAATTAATTGTTCAAGTATTTTCCCCATACTAAAGCTGACATCGACTCCATGTTGAAAGCTTTAAATATCTCATCTATAGATGAGTTGTTTAAAGATATACCAGAAAGTGTAATTTTCAACAGTGATTATGATGTTCCTAGTTTTATGTCTGAATCAGAGTTAAGGAATCATTTTGCGGAATTAGCAAAAAAGAATCAGGAACTAACTCTCTTTTCAGGTTTAGGGCTCTATGATCATTATCAACCAGCTGTTATTGATGCCCTGACATCAAGACAAGAATTCATGACCTCATACACTCCATATCAACCAGAAATTTCTCAAGGAACATTACAATATATCTTTGAATACCAATCAATGATTCAAACCCTTACTGGACTTGAAGTTTCCAATGCATCAATGTATGATGGTTCAACAGCAACAGCTGAAGCATGTTTTATGGCTTGCGCCGTAACAAAAAGAAACAAAGTTTTATTATCTTCAACCTTAAATCCTAACACCATCAATGTCATAAAAACCTATTTGAAGTACAAAGAATTAGAATGGGATTTTATTGAAGAAAAAGATGGTGTAATTGATATTGAAGATTTAAAGAATAAGTTAGATAAAGACACAGCTGGCGTAATCGTTCAAAAACCAAACATCTACGGTATAATTGAAGATTATTCAGGCTTTTCTGATTTGATTAAGGCTAATAAGTCTTTATTTATCATTAACGCAGATATTTCTACTCTAGGAGTTTTAAAATCTCCAAAAGAAGATGGAGCGGATATCGCCTGCGGTGAATGTCAATCATTGGGTATGCCTGTTGCCTTTGGTGGACCTACACTAGGTTACTTAGCAACTGAAAAAACTTACGTAAGAAAAATGCCAGGTAGAATCTGTGGTTATACTCATGATTTAGAGGGTAAAAGAGCATTTGTTTTAACCCTTCAAGCGCGTGAGCAACATATCAGAAGAAGCAAGGCTAACAGTAATATTTGTTCAAATCAATCTTTAATGGCGCTATTTGTCACGATTTATCTATCATTGATGGGTAAAAACGGTCTTAAAGAAGTTAATAATCTATCTTACCAAGGTGCGCATTACTTATATGATAAATTAATCGCTACCGGTAAGTTTAAAGATCCTTTCCAAAAACCGTTCTTAAAAGAATTTACACTTCAAACAACACTACCTAAAGAAACCATTCAAACTGCATTATTAGAAAATGGAATCTTTGGTGGTTTAGGCTTAGATGTTTTTGGTGATAAATATGAAGGTCTTGTCAATTTCAGTGTGACAGAAAAAAGAACAAAAAGTGAAATTGACAAACTCATCTCGATATTGGAGGGATTATCATGATTAACTATAATAAATTAATTTTTGAACTTTCCAATCAAGACCGTATAGGTTACTCTTTACCAAAACAAAGATTTACCGATTATAATATTGAAAATCTTGACTCAAGCCTTTCAAGACAAACTGATTTATTATTACCTGAAGTTTCAGAATTAGATGTATTAAGACATTTTACTAATATTTCAAATAAAAACTTTGGGGTTGAAAACGGTTTTTATCCATTGGGTTCATGTACAATGAAGTACAATCCAAAAATAAATGAAGAAATGGCTTCAAACAAAGCTTTTAGAAACCTTCATCCACTTCAACCTACAAACACCGTTCAAGGAGCTTTAGAAGTTTATTATAATTTACAAACCTACCTTTCTGAAATCTCTGGTTTAAAAGAGTTTTCTTTGAATCCTTACGCTGGAGCTCATGGTGAATTAGTTGGTTTGATGATTATTAAAGCCTATCATGAAGACCGAGGCGATTTCAAACGCAAGAAAATCATTATTCCAGATTCAGCTCATGGAACCAACCCAGCCTCTACAGTAGTATGCGGTATGGATGTAGTTGAGATTGAATCAAATGAATTAGGTAGAGTTGATCTTGAAAAACTAAAAGCAGTTCTAAGTGATGAAATTGCGGGTATGATGTTAACGAACCCTAATACACTAGGCATATTTGAAAATGACATTTGTGAGATTACAAAATTGGTTCATGAAGCTGGCGGTTTAATGTATTACGATGGCGCTAACCTTAATGCTTTACTAGGAAAAGTAAGACCGGGAGATATGGGGTTTGATGTTATGCACATCAATCTTCATAAAACTTTCTCAACACCTCATGGTGGTGGCGGACCTGGATCTGGTCCTGTTGGCGTTACTGAAGAACTATCAAAATATCTACCAAACCCAAGAATCAAAAAATTAGAAGATTATTATTACGTTGAAAATAGCGGTGAAGCTTTAGGACAAATTTCCAGTTATTTCGGTAACTATATGGTTTCTTTAAGAGCTTACACTTACATTAGAACTTTGGGTAAGGAAAACCTAAGACTTGTCGGACCATACGCAACGCTAAATGCAAACTATATCTCAAAAGCATTAAAACCTGCTTATGAACTTCCTATTCAAGGTTACTGTATGCACGAAGTTGTATTCAACGGTTTAACTAATAAAGATACCGATGTTAGAACTTTAGACATTGCCAAAAGATTACTTGACTTTGGTATGCACGCTCCAACAATCTACTTCCCACTTCTTTTCCCACAAGCAATAATGATTGAACCGACAGAAACTGAATCAAAAGAAACAATTGATGATTTCATTAATGTAATGCATCGAATTGCTATTGAAGCAAAAGAAGAACCGGAAAAACTTAAACAAGCCCCAACTAAAACTCCAATCAGAAGAACTGATGAAGTGTTTGCGGCAAAGATGATGATTTTCTCTTACAAAGATTATTTAGAATATATAAACAATCGAGGATAAGTATATGAATATATTGAATTTGTTTGGTTTAATGGATATTATAATTGTTGCTTTAATTGTAATTTTAACGATTATTGGCTGGAAGAGTGGTTTTTTACTAAAAGTTATCAAACTCGCTTCAAGTCTATTTGGGTTAATCGCTTCAATCCTTTTAGCTAGACCTTTTTCAACCGTGCTTGATAAGTGGTTTGGTGAAGGCATAGCGCTAAAGATTCAAGAGTTTCTATTAGAAAGAATCTCAAACGGCGGTGCCCAAGCAACAGAAGAAAACATCCGTATTGCTTTGCAAGATATGGCATTACCAGAATTTATTTTAGATTGGATATTGGAAAAAGTTAACACCCAAGAAACAATCAATGCATTTGTGGAAACACTAACGCCAATGCTAAAATCATTAATTCTGTTATTGATTGCCTTTGTGGTCTTATTCTTTGGTTCAATGCTTGTATTTATGCTTTTAAAAGTTTTAGCAAAGATGATTACGTCAATTCCAGTAATCAAACAAGTCGATAAAGTTTTAGGAGCGATATTTGGATTATTCAAAGCTGCAGTTCTAATTTATGTGGTCTTATTCTTAATTGGTTTATTGATGCCAGTACCTGCCATCAATGACTTCTTAGGAGGATTTCTAACCATTGATATGCAACTTGAGACTGAGGAGTTTAGATTATCCAAATGGCTCTATGATAATAATGTTCTCAAATATATAGTCTTTGTTTTTGCGGCTATAATATAATAAAAAAACAAAAGCGTTCTAGGACTTCCTAAAACGCTTTTTTTTATTTGTAAAATTAGTAATTAATTATTATATCTTTTAATGTTTCTACTAAATCCTCTTGTTTTACCTTTTTAATTTTCTTTCCGTCTATAAATAATAAAGCTTCATTAAGACCGCCCGCTACAGCAATATTTGCATGTTTAGCTTCGCCCGGTCCATTTACTATGCAACCCATTATCGCTACAGTTATGTCTTTATTTATCGTTTCTAAAAACTTTTCAATCTCAGTAACAATAGGAATCATATCATATTGAATTCTTCCACAAGTAGGACAAGATACTAGTTTTGGTTTTTTTATAAGTTTTAATGTCCCAAGCAACTCTTTAGCTACTCTAATTTCTTCAACGGGATCAGCTGTCAAGGAAACTCTTATCGTTGAACCTACACCATGAAAAAGCAAAGTTCCAAGCCCTACTGAAGAAGCAATCGTTCCACCAAAAACAGTACCTGCTTCAGTAACTCCAAGGTGCAGCGGATACGGGAATACCTCAGCTGCTAAAAGATTAGCTTTAATGGTATCTTCAACACTTGAGGACTTAAGCGAAATTAAAATATCAGTAAAACCAAACTTTTCTAATAACTCCACATGATATTTAGCAGAAGCTACCATCGCTTCAGGTGTTGGTTTATGATACTTCTCTAAAATATGTTTTTCAATCGAACCAGAATTGATTCCGATTCTAATAGGTATATTCTTTTCCTTGCAAGCATCAACAACTTGCTTTATTTTATCTTCGTCACCGATGTTACCCGGATTAATTCTAATCTTATCAACACCTGATTTAATTGCCTCTAAAGCTAAACGATAATCAAAATGAATATCCGCGACTAGCGGAATATTTATTCTTTCTTTAATTTCTTTTAGCGCTAAAGCATCTTCCATATTTAAAACAGCAACTCTAACTATCTGACAACCTGCAGTTTCTAAAGCCTGAATTTGTTTAACGGTTGCTTCGACATCTTTTGTCTTTGTCGAAGTCATCGACTGGATAACAACACTATTATCTCCACCGACAGTTAAGTTACCGATTCTTATTTTCTTTGTCTTTTCTCTTGTATACATTAGTCTATACCTCACCTATGTAATTTATAAACTCTATTATACTATATAACGAAGTGAATTTTAAGAATTATCACCTTTATTTATCAACATATATGGTAAAATATAGTCAAAGAGGTGAACTCTATGTTAAGTTTCCAAGGCATTGGCGCTACTCAAGGTAAGGGTAGCGGCATAGCAATCATCCATAAGAAAATCACCGGAAAAGTCCATGAAAAATTTTATGGAGATGAAGCTAAAGACCTATATGATCAAATCAAAGATTTAGCGTTATCTGAAATTGATACATTAGTAGAATTATGCAACGACAGTGAAGAAGAAGATATCCTTTGTGCCCATCGCTTGATGCTAGAAGATATCGAAGTAAATAATAAAGTATACCAAGAAATTGATAAAGGCGAAGATCTTTTAAGTGCAATAAAGAACGTCCAAGAAAATTACTTCAATCAATTTCAATCAATGGAGGATGAAGTATTTAGTTCTAAAGCCTTAGATGTTGAAGACGTGTTTGATCGTTTAATAAACAATATTAAAAAGCAAAAGCAACTTAAAAATATCAATAAAAACTTTATTCTAGTCTGTGATGAATTATTACCAACAACAATCTACGATTATCCAATTGAATATCTAAAAGGGATAATCGTCAAGAAAGGTACAATGTTTTCACACGGAATAATCATCGCAAAGTCAAAAAATATTCCCGTAGTTATCGGTTTAGGATTTGACGCAGCCAAGATTATGGCAAATGATTATTTAGTAATAGATGGTTTAACTGGGAAAGTAGTAATAATTAGTGAATGATTTTTCTAAAATGAAAAATCATTCATTTTTCATTCAAATGACATCAAAACAACACATTATTAGCCTATATTATAGTTAAGAGAGTTTAATATGTGAGGTGACGAAATGAAGAGATGGCTAATAATAGTCTTTTTTGCTTGTTTAGTTGGAATTTCTGCTTTTTTAATTACTAGAGTTAAAATAAATTACAATCTTGAAGAATATCTTCCCGAAGATTCAGAGATTGTATCAGGTTTAGATGCTTTAGAAAATGAGTTTGGCACTTCTTCATCTGCTTATATTGCAATTGATGAAGACGACTTAGAAATTGCTTTAAACCAAAAAGCATATTTATTAAGTCTTGAAAATGTAAAAGACGTAATCTTTGTCGATACTTTTTTGAATGAGCTTACTTACTCAATAATAAGAAATAACTCATCCCCTGAGCAACAACAGATATTAGACACTTCACTGGGATTGCTTCTTGCTCAAGGAAAATCTTTCCCGATGGCTTTATATGAACTATCAAATTTCTTTCCAGAGGACAATAAGCTTTTGATTCAAAATCTCTATTCAGAATATGTAAGTGAAACTCACGTTCTCTATCAAGTTATTTTTGAGACAAAATCATCTGATCCGCTTACAGAAGAAACACTAAATGAGATTAAAACTCACTTTGAGACAGAAGGATATAATATCTTTTTAAAAGGTGAATCAGTTAGTAATATATTTACTAAAAATACAATCAATGAAGAGACTACTTTGATAACTATCATTATTATTCCTTTAATAATGATTATTTTGTTATTGTTAAGCAAGTCGTTGTTCGACATCATAATTTTTATCATAGTAGCCGGAGTTTCGATCATTATTAATCTCGGGACAAATGCATTTTTACCTAACATATCCTATATTACTCAATCAATGGCCATTGCTTTACAACTGGCAATATCACTAGATTATATAATATTCACGATGCATTCCTATCATAATGCTAGAAAAGATTCACACTTGTCTCCAAGCGAAGCAATAAAGATTGCTTTAAAGAAAATCCATCGTCCCGTGATTGCGTCTGCACTTACTACAATGGTCAGCTTTTTAGCATTAGTAATTATGAAGTTTAGTATTGGTCTAGATATCGGAATTGTTTTTGCAAAAGCAATACTGATAAGTTTAGTAACTACATTAGTCCTTCTTCCGGTTTTAGTTCGATTTTTCGCTAAACTTATCGATAAAACGAAAACTAAGAACAAGATAATAGACTTTACTTGGTTTGCTAGATTCGCTGAAAAGCAAAAGAAGTTTCGTTATATTTACCTCGCATTTATCGGTTTAATCATTGCTCCTTTAGTCTATTTTCAAACCCAAAATACTTTTACTTATGGAGTCAATAGTTTCTCTGCTTCTGAAGGTACAAGCTATTATGAAGATAGTAGCTTTATCGATTCTGAATTTGGTCTAAAAAACTCTTATTACATAATTATCGAAAAAGATGATGTAAGCGAATCGCTTATTTATCAAGAGCTTTCTAATCTTGATTACGTTAAGAATATCCAAGCAGGAATCTATTATAAGAGCGTTATAACAGATCCACAAATCCTGAACATGATTACAGAAAGTCTTTACTCGGATGATTATGCTTTATTCAATTTAACCCTTGACTCTGATGTTGAATCAGAGGAGAGTTTCCTTCAATATGAAGAAATTAAACAAATTGTCAAAGATGAATCAACAGAAAACAGTTTTATTTTAGGTGAAACTGCAGTTTCTTATGAAATCAAAGATATTATTCTTAGAGACTTTACTATTGTCCTGATTGTAGCAATCTTAGCTGTTATGACAATTATATTCTTTAGCTTTAAAAATTTGTTAATACCGACTATCTTAATCATTGTGATTGAAGTTGCTGTATTCTTATCTATGAGCATCTTAAATCTATTTAGTCAAGACCAAGTCTTCTTAGCATATTTGATAGTAAATACAATTTTGCTTGGGGCTACTATTGACTATGCAATTCTCTTTTCAAAAAGATATCTAGAAATGCGAGAATCTAATAGTAAAGACGAATCAATCAAAAAAGCATCCTTAGAAGCAACACCTTCAATTGTTACTTCAGCACTTCTATTTATAATTGCGGGTTTAACAATAGCTGTGATTTCTTCAATTAACTCAATTGCCCAGATTGGTCTTTTAATCGCAGTAGGAGCATTTGTGTCAATGATCTTTGTTTTAATACTCTTACCACAATTATTATACATTTTTGATTTTTTAATAATTAAATCTAAAATAAAAATTCAGTAAAAATCACTAAATTAACCATATTAATTACTGATATTTACTAAATCTTCAACTATTTAAAAAATTATCACAAAGAAATATATCAATACCAGTTTTTTAGGGTTGAAGTAAGGGCTTACATCGTTTATAATATTAGTGATGTCTAATAATATGGAGGTAGAGTTTTGACTGAAATTGATTACAAAAATTTAGGTTTCAAAGTTAGAGACGTCAATGCCAATTATATATCTTACTTTAAAGATGGAAAATGGGATGACGGAATTTTACAAAAAGAAGATACAATTACTATTTCCGCATATTCAACTTGTCTACACTATGGGCAAGAAGCTTTCGAAGGGTTAAAGGCTTATCGCCGAAAAGACGGCAAAATTCAAATCTTCAGAATGGATGAAAATGCGAAAAGATTAGAGAGTTCTTGTGAAAGAATTCTTATGCCTAAAGTTCCTAAAGAGAAATTCATCGATGCAGTCAAACGGGTAGTAGAAGCTAATAAAGATTTAGTTCCACCTTATGGATATGGTGCTTCTTTATATTTAAGACCATATATAATAGGTGTAGGACGTAATCTCGGTGTCAGACCAGCTCCAGAATATATTTTTGGTGTTTTAGCTTCGCCTGTTGGAAGTTATTTTAAGAGCGGTTTAGCTCCAGTTAATTTTGTTGTAACTGATAAAGATCGCGCTGCACCAAATGGGACTGGACGAGTTAAAGTTGGTGGAAACTACGCAGCTAGTTTGATGAGTCATGAACACGCTCAAGAAGCGGGTTACGCTGATTGTATTTATCTAGATCCTTTAACACATACTAAAATTGATGAAGTTGGAGCAGCTAACTTCTTTGGCATTACCAAAGACAATGTATTTGTAACTCCAAATTCAAGCAGTATCTTACCAAGTATTACTAAAAAAAGCTTATTACACATTGCTGAACATTATTTGGGATTAAAAACCGAAGTTCGCGATGTTTATATAGATAATCTTGATGAGTTAAAAGAGGCTGGTGCATGTGGTACGGCTGCAGCAATTACACCAATTGGTAGAATTGACTACAATGGTTCACAACACGTTTTCTATAGCGAAACCGAAGTTGGCCCAATAACTCGTAAACTTTATGATACATTGCTAGGATTATATTTTGGAGATATTGAAGCTCCAGAAGGTTGGATAACTTTAATTGAATAAAGAGGCGAGTTTTTACTCGCTTTTTTGCTTTTTTAGATAATAAAAAAAATTAAAAATTAAGAAAATTGCTAATAATAAAAAAAGGAAATTTACCCTTGTTTTAAAAGCGCTTTCATTGTATAATTTATAGTGATGAAAGAAGAGCGTTTTTAGGAAAGATTTAATTAGCATTTTCCATGCTTTTTTTTACGAATGATGACAATCGATTTAGATAAAAATCGAAAAAAAATATAAGAAGTGAGGCGAATAAATTGTTTACAAATGAGTACTTAAATAATCTGTTTGAGATTACTAAAGAGAGAAATAGTTCTCAATCAGAATATCTTCAAGCTGTTGAAGAGTTTTTTGAAGCGATGAGTTTCATCGTAGAAAACGATCCTAATATCCAAAAGTTTGGTATTATGGAAAGAATTATTGAACCAGAACGAATCGTTAAATTCCGAGTTACTTGGGTTGATGATGCTGGCAAAATTAATGTAAACCGCGGATACAGAGTTCAATTCAACTCTGCAATCGGACCTTATAAAGGCGGATTACGTTTCCATCCATCAGTTAACGAATCAATTCTAAAGTTTTTAGGGTTTGAACAAACATTTAAGAACGCATTAACCGGACTTCCTATGGGAGGCGGTAAAGGTGGTTCTGATTTTAATCCTCGCGGACGTTCAGACAATGAAATTATGCGTTTCTGCCAAAACTTTATGCTAGAAATGTATCGTCACATTGGCGCAGACACTGACGTGCCAGCTGGTGACATCGGCGTTGGATATAGAGAAATTGGTTATTTATATGGTATGTACAGAAAAATTCGTAATGAAAATACTGGTGTTTTAACTGGTAAAGGCATTTCTTATGGTGGATCTTTAGGTAGAGCCGAAGCTACTGGTCATGGAGTTTTGTACTTTGTTAGAGAAATGATGAGAGTTTACCGTAACGATACAGTTGAAGGTAAGAGAATAATAATCTCTGGTTCAGGTAAAGTTGGAATGCACGCCGCTTTAAAAGCTCAAGAAATGGGTGCTAAAGTTATCGCTTTATCAGATATCAATGGTTTCGTGTATGATCCAAACGGATTAGACTTGAATATAGTTAAAATGTTAACAGCTAAAGCTCCTGAATTCTCAACAGAATATTTACAATATCGTCCATCTGCGACTTATGACTCAAATCCAAGCAACATTTGGACAGTTCCTTGCGATATCGCCCTTCCATGTGCAACTCAAAACGAACTTCCTTTAGAAGCTGCTCAAGCTCTAGTTGAAAATGGTTGTTTCTTAGTAGCTGAAGGCGCTAATATGCCTACAACAATTGAAGCTACAAAATATTTGCAACATGCTGATATTTTATTCGCCCCTGGGAAGGCTGTTAACGCCGGTGGTGTAGCTGTATCGGGTCTAGAAATGACTCAAAACGCTATGCATTATCCTTGGACTTATGAAGAAGTAGACGAAAAATTACAAGCTATCATGGCTGAAATATTTAAAAAAGCTTATACAGAAGCTAGAAAGTACACTGATCATCGCAACCTAGTTGTAGGAGCTAACATCGCTGGATTTATGCGAGTTTATCATGCGATGATGGAACAAGGTATCATTTAATGAGCGTTGTTGTCACACCGAAAATCTTACTGCCTATTGAATCCATTAATAAGGAAAAATGGGCAGTAATTGCCTGTGATCAGTTTACTTCGGAACCAGAATATTGGGATAAACTCAAATCATATGTTGATAATGTACCTTCAACATATCATTTAATCTTGCCTGAAGCTTACTTAGACAGTGAAATGAAACATAAGATAAGTAAAGTAAACGACAACATGGATCTTTACTTAAAAAACAGTCTTTTTGAAGAACATGAAGGCTTTGTACTTGTTGAAAGACAAACTCCATTCGTTGAAAAGAGAATAGGCTTAGTTCTAGCTATTGATTTAGATGAATATGAGTATGAACCTGGGAAAAAAGGGAAAATTGCTGCTACTGAAAAAACTGTACCGGAAAGAATTCCGCCTAGAGTATTAATCAGAGAAAAAGCTCCAATTGAACTACCACATGTACTTGTATTGCTCGATGACCAAGGAAAAGACATTATTACAAAATTATATAAAAACCGTAAGAACTATAAAAAACTTTATGATTTCAAACTAAATATGAATGGTGGATACATTAGAGGCTATGAGATTAAAGATACTCAACCGATAATTGATCAAATCGAAAAATTGCCTAATGATTTAAATTTAATTGTAGGTGATGGTAATCATTCATTAGCATCTGCTAAAGTATGCTGGGAAAACATCAAGAAGAACCTATCTGAAGAAGCAAAACTTACCCACCCAGCTCGCTATGCTTTAGTTGAACTAATAAGTCTTTATGATGAAGGTTTAACATTTGAACCAATTCATAGAGTTCTATTTAACGTAGATTTGTCTTTAATTAGAATTTTAGAACATCGTTTAAATGGAAGCGGTAATCTTGATGTGTACTATAATGATCAAACCATCTCAATCAATGTTCCAGAGAACCCATTTATCGCAATTAAAGAAATTCAAGAGATTCTTGACGAATATCTAGAGAAGAATAAATTTGCTGAAATAGATTTTGTTCATGGTATTGATAGTTTAAAAAAGATAGTAAAGAATAATCACGATTGTGTTGGTATTACAATGCCAGCATTAGAAAGAGATAAATTATTACCTTATATTAGAGAAAATGGCGTACTTCCTCGTAAATCATTCTCACTTGGAGAAGCAGAAGAAAAACGTTATTATCTTGAAGGTAAAAAAATATTATAAAGAGGTGAAAGTTATGGAAAGAGTTTGGAATTTCTCAGCTGGACCTGCAGTATTGCCAGAAGAAGTATTAAAAATCGCTGCTGAACAAATGCTTAATTACGAAAACAGTGGAATGGGTGTAATGGAAATGTCTCACCGTTCTAAGGTGTATGACAAAATAATTAAAGATGCTGAAGCGGATTTAAGAAAATTGATGAATATCCCTAATAATTACAAAGTGTTATTCTTACAAGGTGGAGGACACTTACAATTTTCTATGGTTCCTTTAAACTTGATGAAAAACAAAGTAGCTGATTATATCGTTACTGGTGAATGGGCTAAAAAAGCCGCTAAAGAAGCTGCTAAATATGTTAAAGTTAATAAAATTGCATCTTCTGATGATAAAAACTTCACATATATCCCTGATTTAAGCAATCTTAAAGTTAGCCCTGACGCAGATTATGTTTTCATATGTCAAAACAATACTATTTATGGTACAAGATTTACTGAATTACCTGACACTTCAGGTAAAGATTTAGTATCCGATATGTCATCAAATATTCTTAGTGAACCTTTTGATGTTACAAAATTCGCACTAATATTTGCTGGTGCTCAAAAAAATATTGGCCCAGCAGGAACAACTATCGTTATTATTAGAGAAGACCTTTTAACAGATGATCTGCCTGAATATTGTCCAACAATGTTAAGTTATAAGATTCATGCGGATAAAGATTCTTTATATAATACTCCACCAACATATGGTATCTATGTATGTGGTTTAGTTTTTAAACACTTACTAGCTAATGGTGGTGTTGAAGAAATGTATAAAAAGAACTTAGAAAAAGCGAATCTTTTATATAACTTCCTTGATAATTCAAAACTATTCAAAGGTACAGTAGCGAAAAAAGACCGTTCATTAATGAATGTTACCTTTGTAACTGACAGTGAAGAAATCAATGATCGTTTCATTAAAGAAGCTACAGCTGCTGGTTTGGTTAACCTTAAAGGCCACCGTTCTGTTGGTGGTATGAGAGCATCTATTTATAACGCTATGCCAGTTGAAGGCGTCAAAGCTTTAGTTAAATTCATGGACGATTTCGAAAGGAAGGTCCTAAATGAAAGTTAGTTGTCTAAACAAGATATCTCCACTAGGGCTTAATAACTTTACAACAAAATATGAGATTTCTGAAGATATAAATAATGCTGATTTATTGCTTGTAAGAAGCTTTAATATGCATGAACACCCAATCAATAATAATCTTTTAGCAGTAGCTAGAGCTGGAGCTGGAGTAAATAATATTCCTCTAGAACAAATGGCTGATGCAGGAGTTGTTGTATTCAACACTCCAGGAGCTAACAGTAATGGTGTTAAAGAGTTAGTTATTGCCGGAATGCTAATGTCTGCACGTGACTTAGTTGGTGGTATCGATTGGGTAAGAAATAACAAACAAGACCAAGATATTTTAAAAACCATCGAAAAAGCTAAGAGTGCTTTCGGTGGAACCGAAATTCTAGGTAAAACAATCTTAGTAATCGGTTTAGGAGCTATTGGCGGTAAAGTTGCTAATGCAGCGAGTGATCTTGGCTTAAAAGTAATCGGTTATGATCCTTATCTAACAGACGAAGCTAAATCTTTACTTAATCATGATATTGAAATTAACAATGTTTTAGAAGAATCATATCCAATTGCTGACTATATTTCTTTACATTTACCACTGCTTGATTCAACTAAAGAGATGATTAATAAAGAAGTCTTCAAAATGCTTAAACCTGGTGTAGTTTTATTAAACTTTGCTAGAGATTTACTAGTACATAATGAAGATTTAAAGAATGCGATTGATGAAAAAATAGTTAAGAAATATGTTACTGATTTTCCTAACCATTTCGTAGCTAACATGGATAATGTTATAGCTTTTCCTCATCTAGGCGCTTCTACTGAAGAATCAGAAGATAATTGTGCAATTATGGCTGTAAAACAATTGATGGCTTATGTTGAAAAAGGCGAGATTATTAATTCAGTTAACTATCCAAATGTAAGATTAGAAAACCTTACATCAACATCAAGAATCATCATCCTAGCTAAGAATCAACCGACAATAGCTAGAGAAATTGAAAAATTCCTTGCAGCTTTTGAAAGTTCAATAACTAATAAGGTTTCTAAAGTTAAAGGCGAATACGCTTTTTACTGTACGGATTTAAACATTGAAGTTCCAAATTCATTAATCCAAGCATTACAAAGCATTGATGGCGTTAATAAGGTAAGAGTAATTTAATTAAATATACGCTGCTAAACATAGCGGCGTATTATTTTTAACCCGTATTTTTAAGCTTTATTAAGCAAATAAAATTTATTAAGGATTTGAAGTCAAAAATGCTTGATTTTTTCACTCATAAATTATAGAATAGAATAGTATTGAATGGAGGAGTGTTTATGAGAGTTCAATTTACTTTGAAATGTACTGAATGTAATTCAGAAAATTACCAACTATCTAAAAACAAAAAGACACACCCAGATAAAATGGAAGTAAAAAAATACTGTCCTACGTGTCGCAAACAAACTGTACACAAAGAGAAAAAATAATCGTATGATTTGGTATCCTAATGGATACTTTTTCTTTATACAAAAATGAGGTTGTTATGAAAAAATTTAATTTAGGTATTGATATCGGTGGAACTTCAATAAAAATCGGATTATTTGATTTAGAAGGTAATTTAATCCAAATTGATGGACTAAGGACTAATAAAACCGATAAAGGTGAACATATTTTACCGGAGATAGCTAGTCATATCAAAAAAAAATTTAATATTGAAGAAATTCGAGGTATCGGTATTGGTGTCCCTGGACCAGTAGCAAAAAACATGATTTTTAGTTGTGTAAATCTTGGTTGGGGTCAAAAAGATATTGTTAAAGAGTTTAAGGAACTGATTGGTGATTCCAATATCATCGTTAGATTAGCTAATGATGCTAATCTAGCTGCAGCTGGTGAAATCTATAAAGGTGTAGCCAGCGGTTATATTAATGCATTTATGGTAACTTTAGGTACCGGAATTGGTGGCGGTGTCATTATTGACGGACGCGTAGTTGATGGCATCAACGGTGTTGCTGGTGAGATAGGCCATACGCATATTGATGATTTATTCAATCTCGATTGCAATTGTGGAAAAAAAGGCTGTTTAGAAACAGTTGCCTCTGCTACAGGTATAGTAAGGTTAGCCAAAGAAATCTTAAAAGCCTCTGATAAACCCTCAAAATTAAGAAGGTATCCTGAATTTAGTGCTAAAAAAGTTATTGATTTTGCTAAAGCTGGAGATGAATTGGCTACAGAAATCATTGATAAATCAATGGAGTATCTAGCAAGAGTACTAGCTAAAGTAACATACATAATCAATCCTGATATCTTTATTATCGGTGGTGGTATTTCCAACGCTGGAAACTTCATAATTGATAAAATAACTAAATTCTATTATCCTTTGGTAGTACCATTTATTTCGCACACGAATTTTGAAATCGCGACTTTAGGAAATGAAGCCGGAATGTTTGGAGCGTGTTATTTAGTAAAATGATAAATATCAGAAAATTTGCCAGCAAGAATATGGATGTAAATACCTATTTGCTAGCTAAAGACAATCAAGCATTGGTAATTGATCCCGGATTTAACGGGAAAGAAATAATTGAGCACTTAGAAAGACATAACTTAAAATTAATTTGTGTCATCTTTACTCACGGTCATTATGATCATATAAAAGATTTTAATATTCTAGAGATAAATGATTCAGTCAAAGTGTATATTCATGAAGAAGAAAAAGATTTCTTATATCAACCGAATCTTAATCTTTCAAGTATGTTTAATCATGATTTTATTGTCAGCAAAAATGTGAAAATTGACTGCTTAGCCGATGGACAAGTAATTGATTTTGTAAGAGAAGAACTTAAAATCATTCATCTTCCTGGTCATACTAAAGGGTCGATGGGGATTATCTATAATCAACACTTTTTTTCAGGGGATACCTTATTTTTCGATAGCATCGGCAGAACTGACCTGCCTACAGGTAATTCAGGTAAAATCCATGCTTCGCTAAAGAAAATAAAAGCATCTTTACCTAAAAATTCTATGGTTTACCCAGGACATGGTAAAGGTGGAAGATTATCGGAAATTCTGCAAATCAATCCATACTTTTCAAATTTAAACTAAAAGCCTTTTTAGGCTTTTTATTTTATAAAAAAACTAGCACTCAACACTTGACATTGCTAAAGACCTTTAGTATAATATCATTAGCATTCTAAATGTTTGAGTGCTAAAGGGTGATTGCATGACCAAAAGACAAGAGATGATTTTAAAACTGATTGTGGATGAATATGTCAAAGCAGCAGAACCAATTGGATCTAAAACTTTGTCAGAAATCTTAAATGTTTCTTCAGCGACAATCAGAAATGAAATGGGAGTTCTTGAAGATCTAGGGTATATTGAAAAAACTCATACATC
>CAZMMT010000014.1:0-19168 GCA_964567465.1 uncultured Candidatus Izemoplasmatales bacterium
TAATAGTAGGTGAGTGGTCAGTTGGTATGACCAATGACTTGTTATTAAAGGCTAACGATGATATCCAGAAGAAAGCTTATCACCACATTTTAGGTAATTTATTATTATTATCCTTTGAAGAGGCTGATGGATGGTTTTTCTGGAGTTATAAACTTAGTGATCAATCAACGATTAAACATCCAGGTTGGTCGTTTAGAAAAATGGTAGAAGAAAATATATTACCTTTTAAAAAAGAAAGGAAGTAAATATGAAAAAAATATTAATTTTAGCTGTTCTTGGATTGTTTGCTTTTGGTTTGGCAGCTTGTAGCAAGACTACAACTGAAGCGCCTACTACAGCCGCTCCTACAACTGAAGCTCCAACAACAGTAAATACAACACAAAATTTAACAACAGGACCGACAACAGCTGCTCCAACAACAGATGATACTCCTACAACTTCATATATACCAACAGAAGAAATAGTTTTATCATATGCAGACTGGGGCGATGTTGAATTAAACCAAATTTTAATTGATGCATTTGAAGCAAAATATCCAAATATTACTGTAGAACTTCGCCAAGACATCACAGGTGCTGGTGCTGAGTTCACAGGAAACTTATTGAACGCACAAGCTGCTGGCGTATTACCAGACGTTTTTGCAATTGATAATGTGCCTACAGGATATTACAATGGTATGTTATTGGATATTACTGAGTATTGGGATAATGACCCTGAAACTCAACTTGTATATCCAAACATAGCTAACACAGCCATTTTTGATGGCGCACGTTATGCAGTACCATCATTCCAATTCATTAAAGGTATTTATATCAATATTAATGTATTCGATACATATAATATTCCATTACCTGATTACGATTGGACTTATACTGAATTTATTGAAATAGCTAGAGAAATTCGTCAAGCAGGAAAGAATGACTATGTTTATTCAATCGATCCATGGTATGGATCTTTAGACTTTGAAACAACATTCCCTATGCAAGATGGTTTAGATGTTGGCTATAATACATGGGATGGAACACAATTCAACTTTACATCACAAAGCTGGATTGACGCTTATAACTTAAAGTTACAGTTAATGTCTGAAAACGTAGTAGCTGCTTTTACTGAAGAAGAAATGAATATTATCGGTTCTGATATTTGGCCATGGTACGAAGGCTATATCGGTATGAAAATCGATGGTTCATGGAATCTTTGGATGGTAGAAGATATGTGGAATGACAATAGTATTGAATTAGGATTCTGGCCTTACCCAGGTGGTTCAGCTGGTCAGTTCCCTCCAACAATTCTTGACTTTCAAGTAGTATCTTCACAAACTGAACATCCAGAAGAAGCTTATATGCTAGCTAAATGGATGACTTTCGGTAAAGATGGCTGGTTGGTAAGACTTCAAGCTATGAGAGACAGAGGCGATTTAATGATCGACAGATTCCCAGTTTCTGATATTCCAGAAGTATGGGCAGAAATAGAATTCTTCACTAACTTCGTTGAAGGGTTAGATGCTAACGTTGCATTGTTACCACAAGGAAAACCAGACACAGATAAATGGTTACCAGGATACAAAGCATTCTGGGAATGGGTAGGTAACGAAGAAAACGATTATTGGACAAGAATTAATGACGGATTAGTTACACCAGAAGTGTTTGCTTCAGAGTGGGAAACTCAAATAAATATGATGATTGAAGCAGCATTGGATCAAACAGAATAAAAAAAACCTAAACAAAGTTTGAATTAATCACTCAAACTTTGTTAATTTAAGGGGGATTTACCATGGTAGGAAAAAGAGCCATAGTCAAAAAGGCAATTATTGCATCAATTTTTCTAGTTGCAGTAGTGCTAATTATATTAGGTGGTCGACCAGAAAAGATCGACTATTTAGAATTTGATACCAGTATAAATTTAACCAGTGAATATGCCGCTAATAAGTATGTTCAAGTCAAAAAGACCTATACTGAAGAAGTAGGGGATGCCAGTATTGAAATCACCGCTGATACAGTTTTCACAGAAACTATCAGTGGTATTGACTATGGCTATTTTCAGCCATTGGGCAGTCTAAAAAATAATGAAGAAATTTCTTTCAACATCAATCTCCTAGACGGCGGATTGTATAATATTGAGATTGATTTTCTTGATTTATCAACAACAATCTTACCGGCAGAGATTCAGGTATTAATTAATGATAATTTACCTTTTGATGAATCACAAGCGGTAAAGTTATCTGCACTTTGGGAGTTTGAATCAAACGAATTTATCCTTGACAGATACGGAAATGAAGTTATGCCAAGCTCTGTTAAGCAAAACGAGATTCAAACCTCAAAATTAATGGACACAACAGCTTTAAATCAAGAACCTTTGGTATATCAACTTAGTGCTGGCAGTAATGAGTTCAAAATCAAAATGAAATCTGGTGAACTTTTTATCGGTTCAATCAGATTAGTTCCGCCAACAGATTTGTTAACTTATGATGAATACTTAAATCTAAATCAAGGCGAACTTCAAAGCGAACAAATTATTTTATCAGCAAGTGACCTAGCTTTAAAAAACACTCCATCAATAAGATTAAGATCAGAAGCTGATCCAGCTGCAGTAATTTACGAAACTGATTCAATGAAATTAAATGCTATTGATGGTTACAGTTTTAGAAGCGGTAATAACATTATTACTTATGAAATCGATGTTCCCGAAACTGGGTATTATCATTTAGGCATTAAGTATCGTCAAGATTATTTAATGCAAATGCCAGTTTTTAGAGAACTTTCTATAGACGGCGAAGTTCCTTTTGAAGAAGCTTCAATGTTAACTTTCCATTACACGAAAGATTATCAAAACTTGCTCTTCCAACAAGAAGAGCCTTTCAAGTTTTATTTACAAGAAGGTAAACACAAAATCTCATTGAGGGTTATCTTGGAACCTTACCGAGATGCTTATGAGATTTTAGTTGGAATAATGGATGAAATTACCGATTTGAGTTTAGAAGTAAAAAAACTTACTGGTAATAATCCTGACCAATACCGTACTTGGAAGTTAGTTGACTATATTCCAGACATTGAACAAAGACTTGATAAATGGCTAACACTATTAGAACAAGTCTCTAATCATTTGAGAACCTATAGTCATCATGATAATCCAGGTCTATTAACCAATTTAAATTTAGCTTATACTCAGTTAGAAAAATTAAGAGAAGATGTTGATATGATTCCGAGCAAGATGTTGCTATTAGCTGATGGAAATACTTCAGCTGCTCAGATGCTTGGTAGCATGATCCAAAACTTCTTACAAAACGGTTTAGATGTTCAAAGTATCTATTTAACTGGTGATATTGAATTACCAAATGCAAAAGCGAACTTCTTCGTAAGAAGCTTTGAATCAATCAAAAGATTCTTCTTAAGTTTCTCTAAACGTAATTATCAAGTTACTGAATCTACAGAAGGTGTAATTGATGTTTGGGTTAACCATCCAAGACAATACATTGAAATTATGCAGTTGATGATTGACAGTGACTTTACTAGAAACACCGGCATTCAAGTTCAGTTATCTTTAATGCCAGATGAAAACAAATTGATTTTAGCTAATGCAGCCGGTAACGCACCTGATGTTGCACTTGGTGTTAATCACTGGATTCCTTATGAATTTGCCATAAGAGAAGCAAGTCTTGATTTAAGACAATTCAGCGGATTTACTGATACAGTTGGTTTATTTGCAAGAGGAGCAATGATCCCTTATGCTTTCGAAGAAGGAATATTCGGGTTACCAGAAACCCAAAACTTCTGGGTTACATTCTACCGTGAAGACATCTTAATTGATGGTTTAGGACTAACAGTCCCAGACACTTGGGAAGATGTGATCAACATCTTACCACAACTTCAAAGATACGGTATGAATTATTATGAACCATTAGCGCTTTTTAGAGGTTTCAAACCTTTCGTTGCGACAATGCCATTCATTTATCAATTCGACGGTAATTTATATAGTGAAGATGGTATATCTACGGAAATAAATAGTGAAGAGAGTTTGGCAGGTATGAGACTGATGACGGATTTATTCACAGTTTATAATATGCCGAAAGAAATTCCAAACTTTTATCAACATTTCCGTTACGGAACTTTACCAATTGGTATTTCCGATTTATCAACATATCTTCAACTTACTATCGCAGCACCAGAAATAGCTGGTAAATGGAATATAGCCTTACATCCTGGGGTTGAAAAAGAAGGTGGAGAGATTGTTAGATGGGCAGCAAGTGGTGCTCAAGCCTCAATGATTCTTTCCGGAACTGATCAACCTGATGATTCTTGGGAATTCTTACAATGGTGGATGTCTACAGAAGTACAATCACAATTTGCGATGAGACTTCAAACCACCTTTGGTTTTGAATATTTGTGGAACACAGCAAACCTCGAAGCCTTTAGAGAATTACCTTTACCACAAGAACATATCGATGTAATTCTAGGACAATGGGAATATGCTTTAGAAGCATCAAGAATTCCTGGAGCTTACATGGTTGAAAGAGAGATTAGTAATGCTTGGAATAAAATCGTCTTCGATGACGTTAATCCAAGAATTGCCCTTGATGAAGCAGCAAAAATCTCCAATCGAGAAATTTTATACAAGATGGAAGAATTCGGGTATGTCTTAGACGGTGTAATCGTCAGGGACTACAAGGTACCAACCATCTACAATATTGATGATTGGTTAGTAGGACGTGATGACAATGATTAGGAGAATGAATCATCCGGCGTGGTTCTTTACGCCATATGTAGTATTATTTACCACTTTCATCATCATTCCTGTTATTATCGCTATTGTATTATCGTTTACTTATTTTAATACAATTCAAACCCCTGATTTAATCGGTTTGAAAAACTATATTGAACTATTAACTAGAGATGAAGTGTTTATGCAATATGTTTTACCAAACACTTTCAAATTCGCTTTTATCGTTGGTCCTGTCGGTTATATGTTAAGCTTCATTCTTGCATGGATGTTAGCACAAATACCACACAAGAGCCGTACTGTTTTAGCGATTATTCTCTATAGCCCTTCAATGACTGCGGGTATCGCTATGGGGGTAATTTGGACAGTTCTATTCTCAGGTGACTCAACCGGCTATTTAAACAGTATTTTATTAAATATCGGTTTTATTGAAGAACCTATTCAGTTTTTGACTTCTCCTGATTATTTGATGACAATCATGATAGTCGTTAGTTTATGGGGAAGTATGGGTGTAGGCTTTTTAGCAATGTTAGCCGGGATTTTAAATATTGATCCATCACTTTATGAAGCAGCTTATGTGGATGGATTAAGAAATCGTTGGCAAGAAATCTTTTATATAACTATACCATCAATGAAACCACAAATGTTATTTGGGGCTGTTATGGCGGTTGTTGGGACGTTCCAGGTCGGAGCGATTGGGGTTCAGCTTTCGGGAGCTAACCCAACCCCACAATATGCCGGACAGTTACTCGTTAATCACATCGAAGACTTTGGGTTTATTCGTTACTTGATGGGTTATGCATCTGCAATCAGTGTTGTATTGTTGATCTTAATCTATTCAATCTCGAAAGCAACTTGGAGTTTATTCGGGGAAAGAGATTAGGAGGGATAAATTATGGCATCTTTTCAAGGAATGAAGATTAATCCTAGTCGTTTTCATAAAAGCCAAGTAAAGTTTTATCTGTTCTTAATCCCAATGACTTTATTTGTTGCATTACCAATTTTATTTATTATTTCTCATGCATTCAAACCAAGCAATGAACTATTTGCTTATCCACCTAGATTCTTTGTTAGAGTACCGACTTTTGATAACTTTAGAGATTTATTCTCTTTAGCTTCAGAATCAGGAATTCCTTTCTCAAGATATCTATTCAATAGTATTTTAGTTACGACAATAGGAGTTTTCTTAAGTGTATTAATTACGTCTTTAGCGGCTTATTCAATGTCGAAACTAAAATTCAAAGGCAAGAAAACCTTATTTGAAATCAATAACTTAGCTTTGATGTTTGTGCCAATTGCAGTAACAATTCCAAGATATTTAACAATTGCTCAAGCTGGTTTGATTGATAATTATCTAGTACTAGTCTTACCGCTAATTGCCATGCCAGTTGGATTATTCTTGGTTAAGCAGTTTATTGACCAAACACCAAATGAGTTGATTGAATCAGCTAAGATTGACGGTGCGAGTGAAATGCAGATTTTCCTTAAGATTATTGTGCCAATTGTAGCTCCAGCTTTAGCTACTGTTGGGATTTTATCCTTCCAGTTAATTTGGAATGATACGATTGGCTCAACACTTTATGTTAATGATGAGTCTTTAAAAACATTAGCATTCTATTTCTCTACTTTAGCTTCAAGAACAGGTAATACTGTAGCCGGTCAAGGTATTATGGCTGCGGCATCATTGATAAGTTTCTTACCGAACATTATCATCTTTATATTCTTACAAGGTAAAGTCATGAATACCATGGCTCATTCAGGTATCAAATAATGAAGAAGTTTATGATTGTTCTGATTCTAAGTTTATTAATAAGTGTTTCGTTCGGTATCACTTTATCAGCAGAATCAGGAGTAAGATACGATACATTTACAATTTCAAACGGTCGGTTTGTGCCTACGCAAACAGCTTACATGGCACTTACCAACCGTACTGAGGTTTATGGTGAGTCTTTAGATAAACCAAATGACATTTATATCGATAAAGATAACTATGTTTATATCGCTTCAAGCAATATTGATGCTAAAACAGGTAAGATTATCAAGTTTTCACTAGAAAATCAAAATGTTACAGTTTTTGGTGAAGAATTCTTAGTTAATCCTACTGGCGTTTATGTTGATCAAAGCGGCTTTATCTATGTGGCTGACCGCGGTGGCGGTAAAGCTTATAAGCTCGATCAAACCGGTGTTATTCTTCAAGAATACACAAAACCGGATTCACCGCTTTTTGGTAATGATCAATTCCAACCGAAAAAGATTGTTACTGATAACTCTAATAATGTTTACATTTTAAATAATGGTTCTAGAGGGCTTGCCCAATTCACTCAAGATAACGAATTCTTGGGTTATTTCGGTACGAACTCGATTCAACCTTCGCTTAGAACCGTTTTACAATTTATCTTCTTTACTAAAGAACAAAGAGAAAATCTCTATCTATTATCACCAGCAGAAATTTCCAACGTGGCAATTGATGATAGAGGCTTGATTCATACGGTTACTTTAGGTGAAGAATCAACTGGTGTTAAACGTTTAAACATCAATGGTGAGAATTTGCTTGGAGAAGTATATAACTTACCAGACCTTGAAGATGTTTATGTTGGACCAATCGGAAATATTTATACAATTACAAAATCAGGCTACATTTATGAATACGATATTGAAGGTAATCTTCTCTTCGCCTTCGGTGGACAAGATGAAAGTAATCAAGTTCAAGGCTTATTCAATGTACCTTCAGCAATCGCAGTAGATAAAGACTACAACCTATTTGTTTTGGACGGTTCAAGCAATGAACTACAAATCTTTACTCCAACTGAATTTGCGGATATGGTCCACTATGCTTTATTCTTATATCAAGACGGGTTATATGCAGAAAGTCGTGACCCATGGCTAGAAGTATTAAAGATGAATGATATGTTCGATCTAGCTCATAAGGGCTTAGGTAATGCATATTTCTCACTTGGTGAATATGAAGAAGCAATGGATGAATATTATATAGCGATGGATAGAGACGGTTACAGCAATGCCTTCTGGGAAGTAAGAAACGATTACTTAATTGATAATGTTTGGGTTGTTTTAGTATTCTTCTTTGTCTTCTTAGTTGCTTATGTAATAAATTTAAAACTCAGATATTCCAAATATATCTTCGCACCAGTTAAAAAAGGTGTTAGATACTTAAGAAGTAAATCGAGGATACTCGATGAATGTCTGTACTTGTTTACTTATTTGAAGCACCCGAGTGACGCAACATACTATATTAAAAGAGAAAACAAAGTCGGATATTTATCTTCAACAATAATCCTTTTAATCTATTTTGCTTTATACATGATATTTATTTATAGTTTTGGTTTCCTATTTAATACTAGAATTATCGCAAACATCAATATCATCGAAGAAGCAATGAAGATTTTCTTACCATTCGTTTTATTCGTCTTTGCGAATTACTTAATTGGTAGTATTAGAGAAGGGGAAGGAAGATTAAAAGACATTTACGTAACGACAATCTTTTCTTTAGCTCCTTACTTCATTAGTTTACCGATTTTAGTGATTTTATCTAAAGGCTTAACTTACAATGAAACATTTATTATCTCTTTAATTCAATTCGTTTCAATCTTTATTACCGTGATTTATTTCTTCTTCATGGTTAAAGAAACTCATTTTTACAATGTTAAGGAAACTGTTGCTTCAATCTTCTTATCGTTCTTCACGATGGTATTGATGCTTTTAGGTGCTTTCATTGTGTATATCTTATTGAACGAATTATTCAAACTGATCATTGATCTGATAATGGAGGTGTATTATCGTGTTTAGCATTTTTAAGAAGATATTACTCGTAGCTTCCATTGGTGGAGTCGCTTTAACAACAGCGACAATTATTAGTAATGAAATTGATATGGATACCGATCAACCAAGTTATATCGAATCGATAAAACTTGATTCTTCGCGTTACTCAAAAGTCGATGATTTAAGTATTGTAGACACAGAATTATACATCGATATTGATTCAAGCGATGAACTTATTGCGGAAAATGATAACTTAAGACTTTATTATGATGAGGATATAATTTCCTTTAAAATCGAAAATAAAGAAACAAATTATGTTTTCGCAACTCATATCGACCGCGTTAGTGCTGGTACCTATGACGGGTTACTTTCTGGTGGATTAGGCATTGAGTATATCCAAGTTACTAAGGGTATGAATATTGTCGAAAATGTCGGAATTACCGATATTGCACTTACTCAAGTTGTAACTCCAATCGAAAACGGTATTAAAGTATCATTAGATCTAGGTGGTTTCTGTCCAACGAGAACTTGTAAACGTAACTATCAGTTCTATTTAGATGAGCTTATTACCTTAGAACAACTTATGAGTTTTGGTTATATTGAACTCAATATGGGATTTGACTTTTTAGTTACTCTTGAAGAAGACGGCATTAGAGCTGAGATTCCTTATGAATCAATTAGAGAAGAAAAGACTGATGAAATCTTATTATCTAGTTTAATTGTTTTTCCAGCTTTAGGAGCGACTAAGCTTGATGAGATACCAGGTTATATGATGATACCTGATGGAGCTGGTGCTTTGGTGAGATATGAAGATAACGAAGGACGTTATAAATCGCCTTATAGAGCACAGTTTTATGGTATTAATTATGGTTTAAGAGATAACTTTATTACCGTGGCAAATTACGCTTTATCAATGCCAATATTCGGGATGGTCCATGGCGTTAATCAAAATGGATTACTTGCGATAGTTGAAAACGGAGATTACTCTTCAAGATTATTTATGTTCCAAAACGGAGCTAATAACTTAGATTATAATCTTGTTTTCCCGAAATTTGATATAAGAAAGACTTTCCGTCAAAGTTTTACAACTGATAACTCTGGCGGTACGCAAAGAGTAGTCGATACATCAACTTCTGATATCACAATGCTTTATAAAGTACTAGACAATGAAAATGCTAATTATGTTGGCATGGCTAATAAGTATAAAGAGTACTTAGAAGCAAAAGGAACATTTAGTACTGGTGTAACTGGCGAAGATATTCCGCTTCATTTAGATTATCTAATGGCGGATTCAAAAAATGCACTTTTAGGAAAACAAACCATCGAGATGAGCAACACCGATGATGTTTTAGAAATGCACGAATATTTCCTTCTCCAAGGATTAAGCAGTTTCAATATCGGTCTTATGGGTTGGAATGACGGTGGTTATAGTGGAAACCTACCTTCATCAATTGATTTTGATGGCAAGTTGGGTTCAACTAGAAACTTTAGAAATTTAATCGAAGAACTTCAAAAAACATCGGAAGTGTCTTTAATTAACAGTTATGTTTACGCAGCCGAAGAAGCTGATTCGATTTCGGTTAGAGCCGATATCGCTAAAGGTATTGACCGTTTTAGATTACAGTATGAATGCGAAATGTGCGTTTATACAGATCAATCCTTACTTTATCCAGAAGCAACTCTTAGATTAGGTAATAAACACTTTGAAGACTATGCAGACTTAAATGTTAACGTAGTTTTTGAAATGTTGGGCAACACGCTATTTAGTTATTACGATGGCGGTTATTATTCAAGAGAAGATTCTTACAATATCTATCAAGAAATGATGAGTCTTTATGATGAATCAGCTGGTTACTTAAGACCTAATGCTTATGCTTTTGAATATGCATCATTCTATTATCAAACACCAATGTTTAATTCACAACTTAAGTATTTTGATGATTTAGTACCGGTACTTCAAATTGTCTTGATGGGTGAAATTCCAATGTTCAGCGATTACTTAAACTTCAATAGTTATGGACAAGAATTCTTATTACAATTAGTTGATTTTAATGTATATCCATCATTCGTTTTAACAAAGAATCCTTCAAGTTTATTAAAAGATACCGATATTGAATATATCTACACCAGTGAATTTGATTTATGGAAAGATACAGTAGTTACTGAATATACTTTCATCAACAACGCTCTTAAGAACGTTATTGGTGAAACATTAGTTTCAAGAGAAGTGCCTTCTCAAGGTATTGTTAAGAATACTTATAGTAATGGAGTCATCATCTACATAAATTATACTTCAACTGACAAAGTAGTAGAGGGTATCACCGTCGGAGCGGTTAATTACGCTTTAGGAGGTGATATTCAATGATGAATTTCTTTAAAAATGTTTTTCAAAAAATAGGTTTAGTTTGGGATAAGATTAAATATGCTTTATCACACAACTTTATCTTTAGAACAACTAACACACATTGGATATTCTTCTCATTCTTAAGAGTAAGAATTACTAATAAAAGAAGACAAAGTTTAATCGGATTATCCTTTATCTTAGTTTGGATTATCGGTTATTTGATTTTCGCTTTATATCCAATCTTCTATAGTCTTTACTTAAGTTTATTTAAAGTAAAACTTGATGGAGCGGCTTTACAACTTACTTTCCAAGGAATCAATAACTTTAAGGCAGCGTTTTTATACGATCCTTACTTTGTGGAAATCTTGGTTGGTTATATCGTTGAGATTTTAATTAACGTTCCGATTACAATTGTTTTCGCAATTATCATTGCGTTATTAATCAATCAAGATATTAAAGGTAAAGGAATTTGGAGAACAATATTTTTCCTTCCTGTTATTATCATTTCAGGACCTGTTATCGGTGAGTTGATGCGCCAAGGCGCAACAACCTTACCTTCAATTAGGGAATATGATTTAATCAGAATGGTTTTAAGCAATATATCACCAGGGATTGCGACACCAATTCAATCTTTGTTTGATACAATTCTTTTAGTTTTATGGTTTGCGGGTATCCAAATACTCATCTTTTTGGCTGGTTTACAAAAGATTGACCGCGAAATTTATGAAGCTTCAATGGTTGATGGAGCCGGTCCTTGGGCATCATTTTGGAAGATTACCCTCCCATCAATTAAACCGCTTATTTCTGTAGCTATTATCTATACGGTTGTTTCAATGAGTGTGTTTAGTTTAAATGAAGTAATTATTTATATTAGAAACGTGATGTTAGGTGAATCAACTGATGCTTTGATTAATGGTTATGGTTACTCAGCGGCAATCAGCTGGATTTACTTCGTGGTTATGGTTTTGATTATACTTTTATTCGTCGGCCTGATGAGTATTAGAAGGAGGTCAAAATCATGAAAAAGTTTATTAGAACTATTAGAGATATTTTTAGTCTCTTATTCAAAAAAGATTTTGTTCACGCGGGAATTAAAGCTAAGAGATTATTCATGGGTGTTAAGTTCACTGACGGTTTAGTCTATAAAGTGCTTGTTTATGCTTTATTATTCTCATTTGGTTATGTTTATCTTTATCCAATGCTTTATATGTTAACCAATAGTTTCATGACTATGGAAGATATTATTGATGCGGGTATTAAATGGATTCCGTCTTCGCTTAATTTTGAAAACTATCGTTTGGTATTTGTGGAGTTGGATTATTTTAGATCCCTAGCTGAAGCCGTTTATTTAGCAGCATTTCCAGCGTTAAGCGCAACTGTTTCCAGTGCGATTATCGGTTATGGTTTCGCTAGATTTAAATTCCCACTTAAGAATGTCTTATTCGTTTTAATGTTAATGACATTTATCGTTCCACCACAAATTACGATGTTACCAATGTTTAGAATGTATTCACAATATGAACTATTAGGTTCAATTAAATCCTTTGTGTATCCAGCAATTTTAGGACAAGGATTAAACGGAGCTTTGTTTATTCTAATTTTCTATCAATTCTTTAGAATGATACCAAAATCATTGGATGAATCAGCTCAATTAGATGGCGCAACGCCTTTTAAAGTCTTCGTAAAGATTTATATTCCGCTTGCGATTCCATCTATCATTATTGTTTTCTTATTTAGCTTTGTGTGGTATTATAATGAAACATACCTATCAGGTCTATATTTAAGAGGTAGTGACCTCTTAAGTTTACCGCTAAAACTAGAACAGTATATTAACAACTATACAAGTATTTACCCAGAAGGTTCACAGGCAAGAGAATTGATGCAGGCTGTAAAATTAGCCGGTAACGTATTGACCTTACTGCCACTATTAATACTATATTTCTTTACCCAAAAACGTTTCGTGGAAAGTATCGACCGAACCGGAATTACAGGAGAGTAAAAATTATGAAAAAATTAATGATATTCACATTATTAGTACTTACTATTGTATTAGCTGGTTGTTCAAATGTAACAACCACTAATCAACCAACAACCAATCTAACTACAGCTGTGCCTTCAACATTAGACACAACAACTGATCCAATAACAACATTAGCACCGACAACGTTAGCGCCAACTACTGAAGCTACAACTACTGAGTTTGTTTATGACGACAGAAGTTTAGTAACTGAAGAATGTTCATTCTTGGACAATCTTGACGGTGATTGGCAACCGGTATGGTGCGATGAGTTTGATGTCGACGGCTTACCTGACTCAGATAAGTGGAGTTATGACGTCGGTGGCGGCGGCTGGGGTAATAATGAGTTACAATATTACACTGAAGCTGACCTTGACAATGCTAGAGTTGAAGACGGAAATCTATTCATTACCGCTATTAAAGAACCAATCGAGTCTAGAGAATATTCTTCAGCTCGTTTAGTCACAAAATACCGTGGCGATTGGTTATACGGTAGAATCCAAATTAGAGCTAAAATGCCTTCAGGAAGAGGGTTATGGAGCGCTTTATGGATGCTTCCGACCGATTGGCGTTATGGCGGCTGGCCAGACAGTGGTGAAATTGATATCATGGAATATGTTGGTTATGACGAAGACAGAATCCATGGAACAATTCATACTGGAGCTTATAATCATAGTTTAGGAACACAAATTGGTTTTTCTAGGTTAGAAACTTTTGTTGAAGAAGAGTTTAAAGTCTATGAAATGGTTTGGGAACCAGGAAAAATTGATCTTTATGTTGATGGCGTAAAGTTTGCTTATTTTGGTTATAATCCTAATGCCAATATTGATATTGAAAACTCTGATGCGTGGCCATTTGATCAAAGATTCCATTTGATTATGAATATCGCTGTTGGCGGTAACTGGGGAGGAGTTCAAGGTATTGACAATACAATCTTCCCACAATCAATGGTTGTTGATTATGTTAGAGTTTATCAAAAAGACTATGCAGGAATGGATCAAGCTACACCTTCAGCAATATCTAATCTAGTTTTACAAGAAGTAAGTAACAATTCAATTCAAATAAAATGGAATCACGCCTCAGATGACGTGATGGTTAAACAATATGATATCTTCTTAAATGGAAGTTTAAAAGCTTCTACTACAGTAAATGGTATTTATTTAACTAACTTACAACCGGAAACAGAATATAATATCGATGTAATTGCCGTAGATTTTGCGGATAACAGGAGTGACAATACTAGTTTGGTTGTTTCAACCTTACCGGTTCCTTATGTCACTGATATTATTCAAGCAGAGTTTTATACGGAAATGTCCGGAATCCAATTGCAGGACACTTTGGATGAAGGCGGCGGTAAAAACGTCGGTTGGATTGACACCGGTGATTTCTTAACTTACAGATTAAGGGTTGAAGAAGCAGGAACTTATCGTATAATATATAGAGTGGCATCTGAATCTGGTGGAGCGGAGATAAGACTTAACTTAAGTTTTTCGACTCTAGCTACTACGCCAATTGATGCAACTGGCGGTTGGCAAGTTTGGACTGACGTTACATCTACTGAATTCCAATTAACTCCAGGTGTATACACATTTACAATCAGAGCCAATACTGGCGGATTCAATTTGAATTACTTTACATTTGAGAAGGTGAGTTAATGGTTACAATCAAGGACATATCGAAAAAATCAGGTTTTAGTGTTACTACAGTATCCAAAGCCTTAAACGATTATTCTGATATTTCCCAAGAGACTAAAGATTTAATCTTAGGTCTCGCAAGCGAAATGAATTATATTCCTAATTCACAAGCTAGAAGTCTAGTTACGCAAAGATCTTATACAATCGGAATTATCTTTCATGAAAACAGTGGAATTGGTTTACAACATCCACTTTTTTCCAAGATTTTAGAAACATTTAAGAGTGAAGTTGAGAATGCCGGTTATGATATATTATTCTTATCGCATAAAACCGGAGGACAAATGGGTTCTTACTTACAACACTCATTAAGAAAACAAGTAGAAGGAATATTCGTTCTTTGTGCCGATTTTTATAGCGAAGAGTTATTTGAACTTTATAATTCTTCTTTACCAACGGTTATGATTGATTTTGAACAAGATAAAATTATTAATATTACTTCAAATAATGACCAAGCAGTATATTTGGCTGTCAAGTATTTATATGATCATGGTCATAGAAAAATCGCAACAATTCATGGTGGTAGAAACACCTATATTGGTGGTACAAGAAAAAAAGCCTTTGAAGATAGTTTAGAAAGTTTAGGAATAGAACTTAAATATGAGTATTTAGTTGAAGGTGAGCATTTCTCAAAAGAGAATGGTTATGAAGCGATGAATGAAATCTTGAAACTAAAAGATCAACCAACGGCGATTTTTTGTGCATCTGATATGATGGCTATTGGAGCCATCCAAGCGATTCAAGCAGTTGGGAAAAGAGTTCCTGAAGACTATTCAATCGTCGGTTTTGACGGCATTGATGCCGGTCAAATTATCACACCGAAATTAACTACGATTAAACAAGATACCGTAACTATTGGCAAGATGGCTGCGAATGAAATACTAAAAATGATTACTAAAAGAAAGCGAGTTAACCCTGGAAAATCAATTGTAGTTGATGGATACTTAATCGAGGGAGAAACAGTTAAAAAAGTTTGAGGTGCATGAAATGCAAAAATTACTATCACTTGATTTTACAAAAATAAAAGAATTACCTAGAGATATTTTCAATGTTCAAGTAGGAGACAAATGGGCTAATCGAGAATTGCAACATTATGTTGATGACTCTGAACGTATTGATTTCACTGATGAAGGTCTAGTTATAAGAGCAACATATAAAAACGGTATTTATGAGAGTGCTAGAATCAATACCAAAGGCAAATTCGCTTTTCAATATGGTAAGATCGACTTTGTGGCTAAATTACCGTTAGGAAAAGGTACTTGGCCAGCACTTTGGATGATGAGTGACGATAACCGTTATGGCTATTGGCCAAAAAGTGGTGAAATTGATATTATGGAGCATACGGGCAAAGAACCTGGAAAGTTATTATTATGTATCCATACTGAAAAATATAATCACCGGAATAAAGAACAATACTATAAGGACATTATTAGACCAGAAATAACTGAAGGATTCCATAAATATTCACTTATCTGGGAAGAAGATAAACTGATTTATTTATTGGATGACGTGGAAGTTAATCGCTACGAAAAAGGCGAAAACGGATTTGATCAAAATCCTGCCGGATGGCCTTTCGATCATCCATACTATTTTATTATGAATCTAGCTGTTGGCGGGATGTTAGGGAAAGACCCTGATCCAAAAGTTTATCCGCAAGAGTTTATTATTAAAAGCGTAGAAGTAACAAAATTATAAGGCATTTATGCCTTATTTTTTTATCTAGCAGTGACATAAGTTGCATCTTAAGTTATAATTAAACTAGCATCAAAAAAAGGAGTTTTTATTTTATGAGTTTAGAAATAAGATATGCAAAACCTTCTGAGAGCAAACTAATCTTGGAGTTTATTAAAGGTATCGCTGAGTATGAATTATTAAGCAATCAAGTAGTGACATCAGAGGAAGAACTATATAATAGCATTTTCATAGAAAAAAGCGCTAAAGTAATCATCGCATTTCTAGATAACGTACCAGCTGGTTTTGCGCTATTCTTTTATAATTTCTCGACATTTAAAGGTAGAAAAGGTTTGTATTTAGAAGATTTATTCGTTTATAAAGAATATCGCGGTAAAGGCATCGGCAATGCTTTATTCAATTATTTGTTAGCCGAAGCTAAAAAGAATAATTGCGGCCGGATGGAATGGGTTTGTCTTAACTGGAACAAGCCAGCAATTGATTTTTATTTAAGTAAAAAAGCCATTCCAATGGATGAATGGACAACATTTAGAATTGATGAAATAGATTTCTAGTTGATTAAAGCAAATCACTTGGAAATAGTGAATTACTTTGTTAAAATATGTAAGGTATATAATAATAAGTATTTTCGGAGGAAAAATAATGTCAATTAAAGTAACTACAGAAACTTTTAAAAAAGAAGTATTAGAATCAGATATTCCAGTAATCGTAGATTTCTGGGCACAATGGTGTAGACCATGTTTAATGTTAGCTCCAGTTTTAGAAGAAATTTCTAAAGACTTGGAAGGACAAGTAAAAGTCGCAAAAGTTAACGTTGATGAAGAAGGTTATTTAGCTAATCAATTCCGTGTTTCAAGTATTCCTACAGTTTATTTATTTGAAAATGGTCAAGTAAAAACTCAAGTAGTAGGCTTAATGAGAAAAGATGATTTATTAAAGAGATTAGGCCTAAAATAAGAATGTATGATGTAATAGTGATTGGCGGAGGACCTGCGGGAGCATCCGCCGCTATTTATTTACAGCGATTTCGTTTGAAAGTCTTAATGATTATGAAAGATTTAGGTACCTTAGGTAAAACTAATCATATTGATAATTATTGGGCTTTTGAAAACACTGTAAGTGGAAAACATCTTGTGGAACAAGGTGTCGCTCAAGCTGAAAGACTTGGAGTTACTGTTGTTGAAGAAGAAGTAATCGGAATTGAAAATTTTGAAGATTTCACCGTTAAAACAACGAGAAATCAATTTCAAGGTAAAACCGTTCTAATAGCTACTGGTCAAACTAAACCAAATATCAAAGTTAAAGGTTTTAGAGAGTTTATTGGTAAAGGCGTTAGCTTCTGCGCTATCTGTGACGGATTTATTTACCGAAATAAAAAAATCGGTGTTATTGGTAATGCTGAATTTATGTTAGAAGAACTAGAAGTTTTAAGAAACTTCACTACTGATATAACAGTTTTTACTAATGGATTAGGTTTACCATTACATATCGAAGAAGAGATCAAAGAAAAACTAGTGACTGACCCGCTATGTGAAATTCAAGGTGATGAAGTCGTAAAAAAAGTAGTCACTGAAGACGGCGAGTATGAAGTGGACGGATTGTTTATCGCAATTGGAACCCCTTCAGCTAATGACTTCGCTTTACGCATCGGCGCTTTCATTGAAAACAATTATATTGTTGTTGATGATAACCACATGACTAATGTTCCAGGGCTTTTCGCAGCTGGAGATTGCATCGGCGGATTATTACAAGTTGTTAAAGCCGCAAGCGATGGAGCTCATGCCGCAATCGCAATAAATAAATATTTGAAAACATTAAATAAAGACTAATTTTAGAAAATTAGTCTTTTTTTTGTTGAAAAACCAAAAATGAACAAATGTTAAAAACAACGTTATTTTTTAATTGAAAAAGGGCTAAGAATAGCCCTTTTTAAATCTAATTATAACCGCGCCGTTTAGCGGTCGGCTCCAGTTTTAATTTTATGAAAAAGCTTTCTAAAAAATAATAGTAAAAAACCCTTGCAATTTTGAAAAATAGTTTTATAATTATCTCTTGTAAATAAATAATAATTAGGAGGTAAATGATGGAAAATAAAAAGCCCTTAATCGAACTTAAAAACATTTCTAAAAGTTATGATGATGAAACTGTTGTTAATGACGTCAACTTAACTATATATGAAAATGAGTTTTTAACACTTCTAGGACCATCAGGATGTGGTAAGACCACAATTTTAAGAATGATTGCCGGGTTCATTAAACCGGAACAAGGAGAAGTTATCATTAATGGCAAGATTTTCAATGATTTGCCTGCATATGCAAGACCAATCCACACTGTATTTCAAAAGTATGCTTTATTCCCTCACTTGAATGTGATTGATAATGTCGCTTTTGGTTTAAATAATCGTAGTTGGGAGTATTTAGAAAATTTCTTTGGCAAAGATAAGATTGAACAAGAAGCTAAAGAAATCGGAGATATCTCTAAGAAAACAGTTATTCGCAAAGCAATTAAGAGTTTAATTTATAAAGATAGCGAACAAGCTTTAAAACTTGTTAAGCTAGAAGGTTTCAAAAAAAGAAAAGTGGATCAATTATCTGGTGGTCAGCAACAAAGAGTTGCGCTTGCTAGAGCTTTAGTTAATAAACCGCAAATTCTTTTATTAGACGAACCATTAGCTGCCCTTGATTTAAAACTTCGTCAAAACATGCAATATGAACTTAAAGAAATGCAAAGAAACTTAGGAATCACCTTTTTATTCGTAACGCATGACCAAGAAGAAGCAATGACAATGAGCGATAGAATCGTCGTTATGAAAGAAGGCGTCATTCAACAACTAGGAACACCTAAATCTATCTATAATGAGCCGATAAATCGTTATGTAGCGAATTTTATCGGTGAAACGAATATACTTAAGGGTACATACATAAAGAAGGA
>CAZMMT010000015.1:0-19013 GCA_964567465.1 uncultured Candidatus Izemoplasmatales bacterium
TAGATAATTATTTAGGAACAAGAATTGTAGCTAGACTTATTGACCACCAAGCTCCGATCATTAATACAGATCAATTAAGAGATAAGCATTTAATCGATCGAGAGTATGATTATAGCGTTATCTCATGTACTGATAACTACGATGATTTATGTGAAGTTGTAATATCGAATGAGATTGATGTAACTGTGCTTGGAGAACAAACATTTAAGATTAAAGCTACGGATGAGGCTGGAAATGTTTCCGAAATCAATTATACCGTTGAAATTATTGAAAATATTGATGGATCAATGTATATCCCAAGTGGTTATTACGATACCATTGATAGTTTAGAGGGAGAACTATTAAAAGCAGCGTTAAACGACATTATAACCGGTCACACTGAATACCCATATACAGATGATGAAACTGATGTATGGGACCTTTTAAAAATAATTGATGAAGATCCTGATAATTCAGACAATGTATTGTTATTCTATTCAGACCTATCATGGTATAAGGATTGTCAAGATACAACTACACCACCAGATTTTTGCGAAATGGAAGTTGAAGGTGAAATTGAAATCATCGAATGGAACCGAGAACACGTGTGGTCAAAATCTAGAGGTGACTTTGAAATAAAAGAAGGAACTACTACTGTTTTAGCCATGGGAGCTCATACCGACTTACATCATTTGGTCCCTGAAGAAAGAACAATGAATTCAATAAAAAACAATCGAATGTTTGAAGACTGTAATGATGGCGATGATACAAATGTAGAACATGTAGGCTATGGCAATTATACTTGTAACGATTGGGATTTTGAACCTCGAGATGAAGTTAAAGGCGATGTTGCGAGAATGTTATTTTATATGGCCGTTCGTTATGAAGGTGAAGAAGGCGATATGGTAGATTTGGAACTAATCAATAATCCTGATTCAGATAGGTTATCAAAACTGCCTTTATACGGAGACTTGGACGACCTATTAAGATGGCATGAAGAAGATCCGGTTTCTGAACGAGAAATTCTTAGAAATCAACTAATATATACTTACCAAAATAATCGTAATCCATTTGTGGATATCCCGGATTTAGTTCCGCTAATTTGGGGTAGACCAGAAGATTATATAAATTAAAAAAAGCTAGTAAACATTATCGTTTACTAGCTTTCTTTATATCTTATTCTTTATCTTTAACTTTTTCTTTATCTTTGTCTTTTTCAGTAATAACTTCTACATCCATTGCATCTTTAACTTCTTCAGGTTCTTCATCTTCTTCTTCAACGTACTTAGTTTCACTAATAATTAAAACTGTCTTCTCACGTTCATCAAGAACTGTAATACCTTCAGGAATAGTTAAATCTTCTACGGTTACTGAGTCGCCGATTTTAAGGTTTGATACGTCTAAGTCAATGTGATTGACTCCGCTGCCAATACCATATTCAACTTCAATACTATCAGTTACCAACTGAACGATGACACCTGGTTTTTCGATTTTTTCTTTACCGATTAAATGAATTGGTAAATAAGAATGGATTAAGTCTCCTTCCATAACTTTCAATAATTTAACATTAAGGAATAAATTATGGTTTAGGTGGTGTCTTTGTACATCTTTAATATATACATTATGTTTCTTTCTACCTAACTTTACTTCGAAAGTTTGAGTCAAACCGAAATTTTTAAAAGCTTCTTTAAATTCTTTCTCATCAATTTGAATCGCTTCCGGTTCAATAGTTCTACCAAAAATAACTCCCGGCACTTTATTACTTTCTCTGACTGATTTCAATGATTCAGTTCTTTTTTCTAATTTCATAAATAAGCTCCTTTCAAATTTATATCATAGGTATTATACCATATTGCGGTGTTTTTTTCAGTATATAGGACTTATTTTGTTTATTTTATTTTTTCTCTTAATTACTTAAAAAATAACAAATAAAAAGTTATAATAGATAAGAAGAGGTGAATATATGGGAATTAATGCTTTGATTTTAATGGGATTGTCAATTATATTAGTATATGTCATATTTATTGAGATATTTACAATTATTTTTAGATTGACCGGTTTAACAAATGATAAAGCCCGATTCCAAGTGATATCACTATTTACTAATAGTGGTTTTACGACCCAAGAAGCTGAGTTAATTGTTAACTCAAGAGTCAGAAGACGGATTGCCAATATTACAATGCTATCAGGTTTTATTCTTAATGTGACTGTGATTTCCGTATTAGTTAATGTGTTTATTACATTAGGATCAGCTCAATCATCAGATGTGCTTAAATTCTTCTTAGTAATAGGTGCTTTCTTCATTGTAGTTTTTATCTTAAAAAGACTTAAAGTCTTTGAAAGATTATTTAGAGGTGTCGTTGAAAGAGTAACTAATCGGCTAATCTATGGTAGTGGCTTTAATATTGTGGAAGTTTTAGAAAATGTTGGTAAGAACTCAATTGCTCAAGTTCAAGTTCTCCATGTACCTGAAGTTCTAGTAGATAAAACGCTTGAGATAAGTAATATTAGAAAGACATATATGGTTAATGTTTTAGCGATTATTAGAGGTGGCGAGACAAATGCTAATGTTACAAAAGATGATGTTATTCTTACGGATGATAAAGTAATTGTTTTTGGTAAAATTCATAACATTAAAAAGTTATTTATAAAAGAAATCGCAACAGAAGCAAGCAAAAAGCCGCAATCCTAAGCGGCTTTATTTTTTTTAATTTTTCTTTCTAATCTAAACTTTTTATAACCTTTAAAGAAACTACCATTAAACATCATAATTAGACCATCTAGTTGTCCGTGACTAATTATCCCTCCAGACATTCTTGCTAGACCTCTTAAAGGCAAGTGAAGAATTCCCATCATAAAAAAGTTTGCTTTTTCTCGTTTTTTTGTAAACTTGTAGTATTTAATTAAGAAATTAATACCAAAATATAATAATCTACCGGTAAAGCCCTTAGCATATTTTAAATAAGAAACAGTGGTATTATAATGTACAATCAAACGATTTTTCTTGTAAAAAATTGTTTTTGGATTTGGAAGATTTCTTCCGTATAGCATTTCAAATTCATTTGAGTCTATGTTTAATATATTTCCACTATAATATGAAGGCAAAGAAGATTTATCAAGTTTAGGATTTAAAGTTATTCCATTTTTGTGTAAATTAGATTTTAATTGAATATCCAGAGAAGATGAACCAATCATTATTTCATAATCTAAATCTTCTAATACCCAAGACTTGCTTTCGTCATCAAATATCTTAAAAGCATCATCTTCTAACTCTACATTAATTGTCTTTGTTTCTTGTGGTTGTAATTCTACTTTAACAAACGATTTTAATTCCTTGAACGGTCTATAGACTTTTGAATCAAGTGCTCTAATATAAATTTGAGTCACTTCTTTACCTTTAACATCTCCAATATTTTTTAATTTAAATGAGATTTGGTTATCTTTGACTACTAAGTCACTATATGTGAATTTCGTATATGATAATCCATATCCAAATGGGTATAAAACTTTAGTATTATTGGTATCAAAGTATCGATATCCAACAAAAATGCTCTCTCTGTACTCAGATGTTTCTTCTTTTCCAGGAAAATAAGGAGAACTTGGATAGTCAGAATAGTTGATTGCATAAGTTTCGGAGAGTTTACCGCTAGGATTTTCAATTCCTGTCAAAATTTTTAAAGCAGCTTTAGCGCCAGCTTGTCCGCTTAATGATGTGTGTAAGATTGCATCCACTTGATTAGACCATGGCATTTCGATAGCACTTCCGCATGATAAAACCACGACTATTTTTTTGTTCAATTTCACTAGTTTATCCAGTAATACAAGTTGATTTTCTGGTAATGACATATGAGTTCTATCAATACCTTCAGCTTCACTATACTCATCTAATGCTAGATAAAGTAAAATCACATCCGACTGTCTAGCTAGATTAATTGCTTTGTCTATTAGTCTATTATTTAATTTACCGTATCTTTCAAATCCTGGTTCATAGCCAATATATTTTAAATCAAACTGTTCGATTACAGATATTGTATCGTCTACTTTGGTTGGATTAACAATAGAAGATCCAGCTCCTTGATATCTTGGCTTTTTAGCGAAGTCTCCAATTACGGCTACTTTTGGATTATTATTTATAGGTAAAATATTATTTTCATTTTTTAATAAAACTATTGATTCTAAAGCAACTTTTTCAGCAAAAGCGTGATGCTCATCAACGTCAAAATTTTCATTAAGAGAATTGATTTCCGAAGTATCAAATACTAGAGTTAACAAACGGTCTAAATTTTCATCCAGAACACTTTCTTTAATTTCACCAGATTTTATCGCTTCTACTATCTGAACATTAGTTTCCCCTGAAGTTGATGGCATTTCTAAAGAATTACCTGCTAATAAACCTTTTACACGGTCATTAGATCCACCCCAATCAGTAACCACAACACCTTGATAATTCCATTCATCTCTAAGAATATCTTTCATTAGATGAATGTTTTCATTAGTGTAGTCGCCATTTAGACGATTATAAGAAGACATCAAACATCTTAAATCACTTTCTTTAATTCCGATCTCAAATGGTTTTAAATATATTTCTCTTAATGCTCTCTCATCTATAACAGACTCAACAACCATTCTTCTAAACTCTTGATTATTAGCAGCGAAGTGTTTTAAACAAGCAGATACCCCATTCGATTGAATACCTCTAATATAAGCAGCGGAAAACTTACCGGCTAGTAAAGGATCTTCACTGAAGTATTCAAAATTCCTTCCACAAAGTGGATTTCTCTTTATGTTAGTACCAGGACCTAATAGCACATTAACATTTTGTGCTCTAGCTTCTTTCCCTAAGTGCTTTCCAAGTTCTTCTGCTAACTCTAAATCCCAACTGTTAGCAACAGTAGCAGCTGTTGGATAACATGTAGCCGGAATGCTTTCGTTAAGTCCAGCATGGTCAGGTGAATCTTTTTGTTTTCTAATCCCATGTGGACCATCAGACAAGAAAATGCTTGGTATGCCAAGTCTTTCCAAACTTTCAGTAGTCCAAAAATCTTTACCAGACATAAAATTTGCTTTTTCTTCGAGTGTCATTTTTTCGATTAAGCTTTTATATTTCATTATTTAGCTCCTTATCGCATATAATTTACAGGTTTCATTTTATATTATCAAAACAAATTAAACAAGCAAGATAAATAAAAACCTATCATTTGATAGGTTTTTATAATTTGTTATACCATTTCTTTATTTCGTTTAACTCTGGCATTGAAATGCTGTGACCTTCACTAAAACTTAAGTGAGTGACCTTTCCACCAGATTCCTGCAAAACATTTACCAAGTCGATAGTTTCTTTATTTGACACTAGCGGATCATTAATTCCTGATGTAATCAAGATATTACAACTATTTTGATTTGCTACAGGGAAGTTTTTTATTGGAACCATTGGGTGCATTAATATTGCAGCATCAGAAATTTTGCCATAGTGATACAACAACGAGCCTAATATATTTGCACCATTAGAATAACCAATAATTATCTTTTCGTGATTACTTAAATCATTATTCAATACAAAATCATTGACGAAATTATGTAAATTTTTTGTTTCTTCAATTAAGTTATCGATATCAAATATTCCGGCTCTTATTCTTCTGAAGTAGCGATTTAATCCATTCTCATTGATATTGCCCTTTATCCCCAAAACAGAAGCATTTTCATCGATATATTTCGCTATATCAATCAGACTTTTTTCATCGCCTCCGGTACCATGAAGCAATATTAACAATCTTGAGTTAGTCCCTTTTATAAAGATATTTTTCATTGGCTTTTTCTCAGTTTTCCAATTTTCACTAGAGCTTTTTGCATAGTCTCTTCTTCATCGTTTTCTAAGACATCCAATATCTTTCTCATATTGCTCTTGTGTATTGGAAAAATTTTGTCCATAAGTTTTCTACCGATATCAGTAAGTGAAAGAAGGAAACTTCTTTTATCTTTTTCTGACTGGACTTTTTTGATATAATTCTTAGCTACTAGATTTTCAATAACATAAGACATTGAACTATTTGGAACTAAAACTTTATCAATTATTGCTTTAACACTTAATTGCTCTTTATGATATAAAGCTTCAAGAACTCCGAACTCTGACACATTCAATCCATATTGAAATACATCATCTCTAATAATCTTTTCTAGCGAATTATATGCTCTAAATAAAACTGTAATAGTTTTTAAATCATTCATGATAATACTCCTTTTTAATATCTAGATTACTTCTGACTGTGTTAATAGGTCTGACAATCTTTTCAATTTCTTCTCTTTTGTTTCTAAACTTAGGTGGCAATGCTAAAGTTTCGCCTAAGAATTCATATTCTTCTTGATCATCAATAAAACCAGGTCCTTCAGTAGCAAACTCAAATAATATATTTGGATAAAGTCTAGTATATAGAGATTTAAAATAGAAACGATCGACAAAACCAGAATGTCTAGCTTTAATCTTATTTAAGTGATTGATCCATTCATATAGTTCTTTTTCATCTTCAATTCTAAATGCAACATGATGTACTCCACCATACCCTTGCCAAGATGTAGATAAATTAGATTCTTCCACAATCACTGAAGCGCCATTTCCACCTTGTCCCATCTCATAAAGAGTCATATTTTCAATCTTCTTAACATTTATCATTCCAAGATAACCCGTTAAAACTAAATTTATTCTTTCGATATCTCTTATCCTTAAAAATATCGGTCCTAAACCAATAATCGCATACTCATTAGGAACAGGTCCTTTTTCCCAAGGAACTCCTCCAGCTACGCCTTCAATGTCTTGATCAGAAATCAAAGCATATTCTTGCCCATCAAAGTCTTCAAAGAAAACTGCTTTTCTATCAAATAAAACTTTCTCTTGATAAACAACCTTATAAAAATTAAATCTTTTAATCCAGTAATCTATAGCTTCATCTGTCTTAACTCTCAATCCAATTCTACCAATCTCATCAGTACCTTTTTCATGTTTGTTGATCCCTTGGAAATCAAAAAATGTAACATCAGTTCCAGGACTACCAACATCATCAGCAAAGAATAAATGATAAGTATTTATATCATCTTGATTGATGGTCTTTTTAACTAATCTCAAACCTAAAATAAAGGTAAAGAATGCGTATATTTTTTCAGCGCTGCTTGTAATGGCAGTAACATGATGTATTCCCTTTAATCTATTCATTATAAAACCTCCTGCCTTTGATATAATTATATTTCGAATTCGAAATAATTACAAATGATTTGCTTTAAAAATGAGTATAATGAATGCATCTTTAACCACTTAAATGATATATTTCGATTAAACCGACTAAATGACAAGCAGTCGTAATAATCATAAAAAAAAGAAACCAATATCATAGTTAAGATATCGGTTTTTCTCTATATTTAGGGTTATATAGCAAAAATAAATTTTGCTGTTTTTATTTGAAACAATTATATCTTTTAAGGCTTTATGTTATTTGTGACCTTCTTTAGGCACTATGCAGATAAATTTAAAAGGTTTATCTGAAGCATTTCTAAATTGATGAATATGATCCGCTGGAACATATGCAAATGACCCTGCTTTAACAGGATTATCTTTATTATCAATCATTAAAATCCCTTCACCTTCAATAATATAATTAATATGTTGCCAAGGATGGGAATGTTTTGGTGTGTATCCGTCTTTTTCAACTTCCACTACTCTCATTACATAATCTTCCCAACCAGATTCCGCTGAGACTAATACTTTCATAGCAGCATTTTTAGCTTCTGGTGATTCTATTTTTTTAGCTAATAAATCATTAAAATTTCCAACAATCATCTTTTCCATACCTCCAAATATATTATAACATTATATAATTTATTTTTATTAAAAAAGCATATTAATTTTGTATAAATATAAATTAGTTGATTATAGTAGAAACTTAACGGTTAGCATATGCTAACTTATAAAGCATATGGCTTCGGTTATACGGTAAAATATCATATAATATTAGTGTAAGAATGATTTTTTACATAATCTATTTTTTTAGGGAGGATTTATTTATATGTTATTCGAAAATTTTGATCCATTGAAAGGCGAAATGCTACAAATACTGGATCATGAAGGAAAAATCGTTAATGATAAATTAGAGCCAAAAATCAATAAAGATACTTTGATTAAAATGTATCGCACTATGGTTTTAGGACGAGTAGCGGATGAAAAAGCACTTCAATTTCAAAGACAAGGAAGAATGCTTACATACGCTCCAAACATCGGACAAGAAGCAGCTCAAGTTGGTCCAATGGCAGCTTTAAAAGATAATGACTGGTTAGTTCTGGCTTTTAGAGAATTTAATGCTATGCTTTATAAAGGCGTTACTTTAGAACAAGCCTTTCTTTACTGGTATGGTAATGAAAGAGGTTCAAGATATGACGATGAAGTTAGAGTATTACCAATAAACGTACCAATTGGGTCGCAAATTAACCACGCTGCTGGAGTTGCTTATGCAAGCAAATTACAGAAGAAGGATGAAGTAGCGATTGTATTTATCGGTGACGGCGGAACTTCTCATGGTGAGTTCCATGAAGGTATGAATTTTGCTGCTACTTTTGACTTACCGATGATTACTGTAATCCAAAATAACCAATATGCAATTTCTACGCCTAGACATAAAGCAACAAAAGCTAAAACCCTAGCTCAAAAAGCTATTGCTTATGGGATTCCTGGAATACAAGTTGATGGAAACGATCCTTTAGCTATGTATGTTGCTGTTGAAGCCGCTAGAGAAAGAGCTATCAAAGGCGAAGGACCTACTTTAATTGAAGCGGTCACTTATAGAATCGGCCCTCATACAACTTCTGATAACCCTAAGTTATATCGTGAAGATGAAGAAGTTGAAAGATGGATGAAGAAAGATCCAATTCAAAGATTTAAGAAGTATTTAATTGATAAAAAATTATGGTCTGATAAAAAAGACGAAGAATTACATGAAGAACACAAACAAAATGTTCTAGATACATTTAAACACGTTGAAGAAACTGGTGATGTATCACTAGAAGAAATTTTTGAACATACTTATGAAAACATGACTCCAAATTTAATTGAACAAATGGAGTATTATAAGGAATACTTGAAGCAGGGAGGTAACGAATAATGCCAAACAAAACTATTCTACAAGGTATTAATGAAGCTTTAGACCAATCAATGGAAAAAGATAAAACCGTAGTAGTTTACGGGGAAGACGTCGGTTATGAAGGCGGTGTATTTAGAACTACTGCTGGTCTGCAAAAGAAATATGGCGAAGAGAGAGTCTTCGATACGCCAATTGCTGAGGCAGCGATTGTCGGTAGTGCTGTCGGAATGGCAGTTAATGGTTTAAAACCAGTTGTTGAAATGCAATTTTCTGGCTTTAGCTTGCCTGCCTATAATCAGATAGTAACTCATGTCGCAAGATTTAGAAATCGTTCAAGAGGTAAATATAACTTGCCTATGGTAATTAGAATGCCTTATGGTGGCGGAGTTAAAGCTCTTGAACATCATTCTGAAAGTTTAGAGACTTTATATGCTCATATTCCTGGTTTAAAGTTAGTTATTCCTTCTACTCCTTATGATGCAAAAGGATTAATGATTGCAGCTATCAATGACCCAGACCCTGTGATTTTTATGGAACCAAAAAGAATCTATCGTGCTTTCAAACAAGAAGTACCTGATGAAATGTATGAGGTGCCAATTGGAAAAGCAAGAATGGTTAAAAAAGGCAATGACATCACTATCATTGCTTGGGGAGCTTTAGTTAGAGAAGTTGAGAAAGCAATGGAATTAGTTCCTAATGTCGACGCGGAAATCATTGACTTAAGAACAATTTCGCCAATGGATCAAGATGCTATCATTAACTCTGTTAAAAAGACCGGTAGGGTATTAATTGTTCATGAAGCAGTTAAATCATTTGGTCCTGCAGCAGAAATAATTTCATTGATTAATGAAAAAGCATTTGTGTATTTAGAAGCTGCACCTAGAAGACTAACAGGATTCGATATTACTGTGCCACTTCCAAAAGGAGAGCCGCATTTCATTATCGATCCAGAACAAATCGCTTATGAAGTCAAAAATATCATGGCTTTTGAGGCATAAGGAGGTATATTATGTATAAATTTAAATTCGCAGATATCGGAGAAGGTATCCATGAAGGAAAGATATTAGAATATAGTTTTAAAGTAGGGGATAAAATCAATGAAGGCGATACTTTAGTAGTTATTGAAACTGATAAAGTAAATGCTGAAATCCCTGTACCAGTTGATGGGAAAATTGTTGAACTAGGTCCAAAAGAAGGCGAGATTGTTCATGTAGGTGAAATCTTAGCTGTCATTGATGACGGGACTGAAAGTACCGATGCAAAACCAGAAGAAAAAAGTGATGATTCAGATAATGAAAGCGATGAAGCTGGAGTAGTTGGAAAATTAGAAGTTTCTGAAGAAGTTATTGCTTCATCAAGTGAAGAGTCAACATCTTCAAATAAATCAGAAAGAGTTTTAGCGACACCAGTAGCTAGAAAACTTGCTAGTGATATGGGTGTCGACATTAAAAATGTCAAAGGAACCGGTGATCACGGAAGAGTGTTAAAAAGTGATTTAGAAAAACTAGGTGATTCACCTCAAAAGAATGTTGATGTTCAACAACAAAAACTTGAAACTCCTGCAATTAAAGATAATAATGGTGATAGAAGAGAAAAAATTTCTACTCTTAGAAAGAGTGTTGTTAAGGCAATGACATTATCAAAACAAATCATTCCTCACACCACTTTAATTGATGAGTTAGATGTTTCTAAACTTGTTGATTTTAGAAACGATTATAAAGAAATGGCTAAAACACAAGGTGTTAAGTTGACTTATATGGCTTTCATCATTAAAGCTTTAGCTAAAACCATTAAGGAATATCCAGTGTTTAACAGTTCCTTTGATTCAGTTAATGAAGAAATTGTTTACCGTAAAGATATTAACATTGGTATAGCTGTTGATACACCAGACGGTTTGATTGTACCTAACATTAAAAATGTAGAAAGATTAAGCCTTTTTGAAATCGCAAACGAAGTTGAAAGACTTTCTAGTTTAGCTAAGGAAAGAAAAATTCAATTGAATGAACTTCAAAACGGTACAATCACAATCACAAACTTCGGTGCTTTTGACGCTATCTCAGGAACACCAGTAATTAAACATCCTGAAGTGGCTATTTTAGGTATCGGTAAAATAATGAAAAAACCTGTAGTAGAAAACAATGAGATTGTTATTAGAGATATTGCCCCTCTATCTTTAACATTTGATCATAGAATAATTGATGGAGCTGATGGTGGAAGATTTATGATGGCTTATAAGAAGTATCTTAAAGATCCTCTACTATTGTTAATGAGCTGATTTTATGAAAGAATATGATGTAATTGTATTAGGGGCTGGACCAGGTGGTTATGTAGCTGCGATAAAGGCTGCCCAAAATAACTTAAAAGTTGCAATTGTTGAAAAAGAAGCAATTGGAGGTGTTTGTTTAAATTGGGGATGCATACCGACTAAGTCTTTGCTAAAGAGCGCTAAAGTATATCAAGAGTTCATGAATGCAAAAGATTACGGCATTGATGTAGTTGACAAGTCTCAAATAACACCTAACTGGTCAAATATATTAAAAAGAAAAGATCGTATAGTCAAGAGATTAACTGGCGGCGTAAAGATGTTGCTTGAAAAAAATAAGGTTGATATCTTTACTGGTGAAGGTGAAATAATTTCAAATAACGAAATTTTAATAAATGATGAAAAAATAAAAGCTAAGAATATTATAATTTCAACTGGAGCTTCACCAATTTTACCACCAATTGAAGGTTTAGAAGAAGCCTATAAAAAGAATTTCTTAATGACATCAAAAGAGATACTTGACATTGATAACATCCCGGAAGAACTTGTTATTATTGGCGGTGGTGTTATTGGTCTTGAATTTGCAACAATTTTTAATGCCTTCAACACTAAGGTTACTATCATTGAAAGAGAAAAAGAAATTCTCTTAAATGTTGATGATGATATTAGGGACAATATGTTAAAAATATTGAAGAAAGCTAAAGTTGAAGTGCTGACCGAATCAACAGTGGTTAAAATTAAAAATAATGAGGTAACTTACAAAGATAAAGAAGGAAACAGTAAATCTGTATCAGCAAGTAAGGTATTACTTTCAGTTGGAATGAAGGCTAATACAGAGTCATTCAAAAAACTAAATCTGAAACAAAATAATAAATTTGTTGAGATTAATGAGTCTATGCAGACATCTGTACCTAATATTTACGCAATCGGTGATGTTACCGGTAAGATGATGTTAGCCCATGTTGCTAGTCATCAAGGCATTATTGCCGTTAATAATATCTTAGGTCATAAAGAGAAATTAAACTATGATCAGATACCTTCAGCAATATACTCATTCCCGGAAATTGCACAAGTAGGTTTGACAGAAAAAGCGGCCAAAACAAAAGGCTTGGACTATAAGGTATCGATATTCCCGCTTCAAGCTAACGGAAAAGCATTATCCGCTAATGAAAAAGATGGTTTTATCAAGATTATCGCAGATAAAAAGTATAACGAGATTCTTGGCGTTCATATTTTAGCCGATAATGCCAGTGATTTAATATCTGAAGCTGTTGTTGTTATGAAACTCGAAGGGACTGCCGATGAAATAGCAAAATCGGTTCATCCGCATCCAACAATTTCTGAAATTTACCATGAAGCTGCTTTAGGTATTATTGATAAGCCTATTCATATTTAAAAATACAAAACTGCACTTTTTATAAGTGCAGTTATTTTTTTATATATTTGATCTTTTTAAAAAACTCTTCACTGTAAAACTTTATACCTATTAGAGATTGAAGATTTTGATTAGAGACAGCCTTTACTATACCGTTATCAATTATTAATATTTCATTGTGCCCATCAATTAACATATCCATTTCAAACTCTTTTGTTTTACCAAAGTTCCAATCCCAAGTATTGTATTTAGTAATCACTAAATCATTAATTTTTTCTACCTCTTCACCACTTAAGATATACTTCTCCTTATTTAAACCAAGCAAACTCACTGATTTATCTATTATATCGCTTATCAAATCATTGATATTGCAAGGTTTAGATAAAAACTGATTTAAGTTAGCGACTTTTTGTTTGTTTGATAGTATGTGATTACCTTTAGTAACATAACTATAATCAACCAAAGCATTATTGATGATATCTATGTTTGTGTCTATCAACAAAGTTCCATGATGGAGAAGCTTGTTATTAATGAATGCTTGCGCATTTCCAGATATTTTGTAATCATCAATAAAAAGATGAGATTTAGGTTTAAAAGAAACGTTAAGATTCATACTTTTCAATACTTCTATTATCGGCTTTAAGAAATATTCATAGTCATTAATCTTCTTCTCATAATTTTTTGTTATGAAAGAAAAAACTAAAGTATGGGAGTCTTGATAAATTGTTCCTCCTCCTGAAACTCTTCTGATTATCGGAATATCTATATTAAAATAATTAGGATTAATTTCAACGTAGGGATTCTGATTACGGCCAAAAACAAAGGCTTTTTCGCTTTGCCAAAACAAAGCGATGTCTTCATCTAATATATCATTTTTTAAGAGATACTCTTCTAAAGCAAGATTAAAGTAAGGATTTTTGCTTTCGCTAAATATTACAGCCATACTCAATCAGCTAAAGAACCCATTGGATCCCAAGGTTTTAATTTCACAGGTTCTTCTTCCCATATTTTAAGTTCTTCTTCTGTAAGATACTTCTTGTTGATAACAGCTTGATAAACAAACTTATCAAACCAAGAATCAGATGCTAAATAGTATCCTTTTTTGCCAGATGTATCTCCCCAAGAGTTCTCAATTTTATATTTGATTGGTTGACCGTTTTTTGAAGCAAATCCTGTTATAACCATAGCGTGATTCATTTGCGAATGTCCATAATCTAGCATTGATGCTTTATCAAGTTCAAAATCAGTTTCAAAAATATTGCTGTAATCATAGCGGTCATCAGCCCAAACTCCTAAATCTCGATCACCAAAATAACCTACATCACTTCCAAACCAAACTACTTCATCATCGTTAAGCTGTCTAATCACTTTTTCTTTTAATTTAGACATTTCTAAATTTAGGTATTTGATTTTTCGGCCTTCAGTAACATTTCCTAAATACTCGACAGTAAAAGTTTTATTAAATGGTTTATCATCTGTAGGAGCGTTAATTATACTTACATAATTATCCAAAGTATTACCAATATAATTTTCAAAGAACTGATGAGGATTTAAATTTTCAATAAGATAGTAATTGTTTTCCTTATCAACATACTCAAAATCAAATTGTTTTGGTGGATTACCAAAATTGCTTACAAGAAAATCATAGAGTTCCTTAAGTGTTTGGGTCTTATATTTTTCTTTTTCTTGAGGATTATTTCTTGCCATACTAGCATATTTTCTTAGTTTGACGTTAATTAACTGATTAACAGTTCGGGTAGATGAACTATTAGCAGTCTCTTCCATAGCATCTTTTGGAACTACTCCATATTTTTCAACCAAAGAAACAAACATATCCCATTGTCCACCATCTTGAATACCAGTTCTAGTAATATGCTGTAAAGTTCTGTCATCTTTATCAACTTCTAGAAAGTCATCGATACTTTCAAGGAAATAATTGATCTTCTCTAACTTATCATAAAAAGCAATGTAATTTTGTGATAGTTCAAATTCTTTCAATCCGTACTTTTTAGCGATAATTTCTCTCAAGACATTTAATCCAGCAAATATCCAACACCTTCCGGATTTTTGCTGATTAGCAACTGGAAGTGTTTGGATTTCTTTGGAAAACTTAAAACTTGTCTTTGAAAAACTTTCTTGTTTAATGGCAATTGTTTGAAGTTCATTTGTGTTTAGTGCTCTTTTAAGTATTGTCTTTTGAAGATTTTTGCTAAATTCTTCTTCCCATTTTTTTAGTAAGCTTAAATCTACTTTTTTCATAATTATTTCTCCTTTTAATTTGCTAGATTAATGTCTAGGGGTATTTTTTTCTTTAAATCTTTCATTTCATACCTAAACACTATATAAGATAAAAATCCTGCAATTAGATCTGATGCCATAAAAGTAAACCAAATACCTTGAACACCCCAGAGGTATGTAAATAAGAATACTAGTGGGATAAATAGAATAAACTGTCTCGACATTGCGACTAAAAAGGCTCTGACTGGATATCCCATTGCTTGATATACACTTGACAATATAATTTGAAAACTAATTAGTATAAACCCTAAACTGACCCATCTTAGAGCCATAGGACCAGCTGTCATAAAGATTTCATTTTGTTCTTCTGAGAACAGTAAGAAAAGTTGTCTTGCGAAAAGTAACGAAACAGCCATTGCGCCAATAAAATATATTAACATTAATTTTTTTGTGTAGGCAATGACATCATATAATCTTTGATGTAGTTTAGCTCCAAAATTGTAACCAACTATCGGTTGTAACCCCTGCACTAAACCAAAACCTGGCATTAATAAAAACATCAATAGTCTATTTACAACACCAAAGATTGAAATATATATATCAGGTTCGTCTATAACATACTTACCAATTAGATTATTAACAAGGATAACTAACACTGCTCCTAATGCATTTCTTATAAATGAAGGAAAACCGATGGCTGTAATTTCACCAACCATTTTAAAATCAATTTCATGTATTTTCTTGAGATTTATTTGTAGTTTAGATTTGCTCGACATTGAAGCTGCGAATACATATATAAAGGAAGCTGTTTTTGCAATAATAGTTGCGATAGCCGCTCCTTTTACACCCATATTCAAACCCCAATCAAATATAAAAATCGGGTCTAAAATAATATTAACTCCCGCACCAATAACCATGGAAATCATAGCTATTTTGGCCCTTCCTTCAGCCCTAGCGAGATTGTTAAAAATTACTGAAAGTGAGAAAGGAACCAAGCCAATAAGTATATAAAACAAGTAATCATGTGCATAACCAATATTACCTTCAGTTGCACCAAAAAAGTAAAGTAATTCATCTAAAAAGATTAAACCTAATACCGCAAATACAACAGACAACACAACACCCATTAACACAGCTGTATTAACACTTCTTCGCATTGTATCAGTATCGCTTCTGCCATACGCTCGAGAAAAAATTGATGATGATCCAATACCAATCATTAATCCAAATGCCATAACAATCATTTGAACTGGGTTAGCAATTGATAAAGCTCCAATAGCTATATCTCCAGCACCTCTACCAACAAATATAGTATCCACTAAATTATATAATGCTGTAACAATCATTGCGAATGTTGCAGGAATTGATAATTGTATTAAAGCTTTTTTTACATCGTATTTACCTAAAAGGTCTGATCTTGCCTGTTCCATATATCCACCTCATTAAAAATATTATAGCAAAATAGACACTATATTTGAAACAATTAACTCATTAATTCTTTTATTGCTTATTAAAAAATTTTATACTTTTTGATTATAGCTTCAGCAGCTTTAATTCCATCTACGGCTGAAGACATAATTCCACCGGCATAACCCGCGCCTTCACCCATAGGGTATACACCCTTAATATTTGACTCATAATCATTATTTCTAACAATTCTAACCGGAGATGAAGATCTTGTTTCAAACCCCGTCATAATTGCGTCTTCCATGGCAAAACCTTTTATCTTTCGATCGAATTCAATTAAAGCATTCCTTAAAGTTGAACTAACAAACTTAGGTAATAATTCATTAAAATCAACTAATGTTACTCCTGGTTTGTATGTAGGAATAACTGATTTAATTTCTTTACTCACTCTACCACTCAAGAAATCTCCTACTAATTGTGCTGGAGCATTATAATTTCTTCCGCCCTTTTCAAAAGCTAACACTTCTAATCCTCTTTGAAAGTACATCCCTGCTAGAACATCATTTCCTGGAAAGTCATCAGTTTGCACATTAACCAAGACTGCTGAATTAGCATTATAATTATCTCTTTTACTTTCGCTCATTCCGTTTGTAACTACACCACCGTCTTCAGAACTTCCACAAACTACATATCCACCCGGACACATACAAAATGTATAAGCACTTCTTCCTGAAGCGTCATGAAAACTTAATTTATAATCCGCTGCTCCTAAACTAGGATGATTATAAAATTTTCCATATTGTGATTTGTTAATCATTTCCTGCGGATGTTCAATCCTTACACCGATAGAAAATGGTTTTCGAGTCATTTCAAATCCATGACTTTTTATTAGTTCGAATGTTTCTCTAGAACTATGTCCTATACCTAAAAGTAGAACATTAGTTCTTAGTATTTCACTATCATTAATTTTAATTCCGACTAAAGAATTATTCTCAATAATCAAATCGCTTAAGTGATTATTAAATCTAACTTCTCCACCTAAAGAAATAATTTCGTTTCTGATATTTTTTATAATCATCTTAAGTTTATCAGTACCTACATGAGGTTTGTTGATGTAAATCAAATCTTCTTCAGCGCCATGTTCAACTAAAGTTTTTAATACAAATCTACATCTTACATCATTGATGGAGGTTGTAAGTTTTCCATCTGAATATGTTCCGGCTCCACCTTCTCCAAATTGAATTGAAGCGAGTTTATTGAACTTTCTTGATTTTAAAAATTCTTCAAAAAGTTCATCTCTCCTATCAATATCTAAACCCATTTCTATAATTATCGGCTTGTATCCATATCGAGCCAAAATGAGTCCTGCAAAAATCCCTGATGGACCAAATCCAACTACAACCGGTCTATTACTTAAATAAATATCACCAGGTTCTATTCTTTCGTAATCCATATTGGGTGTAACGGTAAAAGGCTTTTGTTTTAGCGCTAGAAGCTTTTTCTCTTCAGGTGTGGAAAAATCAACAGTATAAACAAAAACAACCCTATCAGCTCTTCTAGCGTCAATGGCTTTCTTGTATATTGAAAGTTCTTTTATACTCTTCAAATAATACTTCTTTTTTAGAAACTTTACTAAATTTTCTTTTTCAATATCTTTATTTAGGGCTTGATCCAGATCAAGCTTTACTTCATTTACCCTAATCATATTTTCTAAATTCCTCACATGCTGACTTGGCTGCTACATACCCGCTTGACCATGCCCATTGCAGATTATATCCTCCGCACCTACCATCAACATCAAGCACTTCGCCAGTAAAATATAAGCCTGGTATTAATTTCGATTCTAAAGTGTTTATTTGAATTTCCGAAAGTTTAACTCCTCCGGCAGTTACTTGTGAATCATCGAACCCTAAACTACCAGTTACTTTTAATCTCCAATCATACAATAAATCTATGAGCTTATAGATATTTTGTTTTGGGATATCTCCAACAACCAAATTGTTCTTTTCAATACCAGCTTCCTTTATCAAAACATTAATAAATCTTTTATTTACCAATCCTATTAAACTTTGATCAATCTCGCGACTTTTGAATATTTCAAATCTCTCAATTATTTTTGATTTTGGTAAAGATTGAATCAATACTATTCTTACAAACACTTCTTGTCCTATCATTAGTTTTTCATTTGCTTTTCTACTTAGTTCCAATATTGTTGGTCCACTTACACCGTAATTAGCAAATAAAACATCTCCATGTTCTGTTTGAATAACTTCATTATCGATTAGAAGGTCTACTTGAGTATTAATCTTAACACCTGATAATTGTTTTAAGTAAGGAGAATCAACTCTTAATTTTACTAGAGCTGGAAACACTTCTGTGATTTTATGACCAAATTTCTTTGCTAAATCTAATCCAGAACCATTACTACCTGTTAATGGCATAGACTTTCCACCAGTAGCTATTATTACTTTTCTCCCAAGGAAACTTTCGTTATCACTTGAGATGACCTTAAAAACATCATTCTTTTTGTTAATGTCTATTATTTCTTTGTTTAATTCAATTTGGATATTTCTTTGCTTGATTTCAAATAAAAAGACATCAAGAAAACTCGATGATTGTTCGCTTAAAGGGT
>CAZMMT010000016.1:0-15846 GCA_964567465.1 uncultured Candidatus Izemoplasmatales bacterium
TTAGTTGTTACTGCATTGTATCCAATAAACCATAAAAATACCGATGACAAAATCAAAATCAAAGCTCTTTTCTTTTCTTTTGATAATTCTTCTACACTTTCATGTTCTAATTCAGCCTCTAAATCTTCATTTTCCAATCCGTATTTAATATCTTCAGCTTCTTTTTCTTTAACTAATTTAGGTTCTTTAACTTTCCATAAGAATATTCCAAGAAGGATTAACATAATAATACCGACTGTAATAAAGGCAGGAGCGTAATTAACATACGATAAGTTATCTAAACTAAAAATTGTAAGAATTAAAATTGCGCCAATTCCACCGAATGTTCCCATTAAGTTAATAACCGCATTAGCTTTCGAACGTAATGGTTTTATAGTTACATCTGGCATTAAAGCTACAGCAGGTGATCTAAATGTTGCCATTGATAATAGTGCGATAAATAGTGTTATCGAGAAGACAATAAAAGTTCCTGGAGATGTTGATGTTTCTACCCAAGCTTTTTGATTCAAATGAAGATAAAAATATTCTTTTAAATCTGCATTGTCTTTTTCTGTAAGAATACCGTTGCTAGCAGCTAAGATTTCTTCCATACCTTCTCGACGATCAGACTCATAATCATAATCGCTTGTATCATTGGTGTCGTTATCATCTTCGCCATCAATTACTTTAAAATAGAAATTATCATAAGCGCTTTGAGAGATTTTCCCCTCATTAAGAAGTTCCAGCCATTGACTTTCAATGTCGTTTCTAACATTAACCCACTCAGTATAACTTAAAGTTTCACCATAAATATCATTGTAGTCTGCCACAATCGATGTTTCAGTTTCTAATTTATTAGTTTGATAGTTATCACTAAATGTTAAGCCAACAAAAGCAAAAGCCGCTATAACTGTTCCAACAATTACGTAAGGAGTTCTTTTACCTAACTTTGATGATGTTTTATCTGATAAACTTCCAAATAAAGGAATTAAAATCAAAGCTAAAACATTATCAATTGCCATTACAACCCCAGACCAAGTTTGATTTAAACCAAATTTATCAATAAGGATTTTTGATATTACTGAGTCATAGGTTTGCCAAAATAAAGAGATTAGAAAGAAAGCCAATCCCACATAAAAAACTTTTTTGTAATTTAACTTCATTATTTTCACCTCAATAATTAGAACGTTAAAATAATTATATCATTTTAAAAGAATGGTGTAATCATGATTTAAAAAAAAGAAAAGAAAAAGCTTAGGATTTATTTCCTAAGCTTAATGTGAATAAAATTTGCTAGCGATGTATTTTAGTGCCAATTCATTATATTTGGTCGGTTGTAGTTCTAATTCTGTTATTATATTAAATCCGGAAACTACTCGGAAAAATAAGATTTTTTTAACATAAAACATCATCAATAGTCCAAATAAAAAGGCAACTCCTAAAACAACGTAATTGATTATTTCTGAATACGCATATGTTGGAATATCTAATAATCCTTGGTATACACCATAGGCTAAAATTAGAGAACCTATTAAGAAAACAAAGCCAATTAGTCTAACAAGGAATGAATTCTTAATATATTGTAAGTAATACTCAGTATTAGTTACTGATTTTAATTCAATTTCATTCATGCCTCTTTTTTTGATTTTTCGGTTGCTAGACATTGAATTGCCTTGAGTATAAATAATCAGTCTTTTGGTGGTAATCACTACTTGACAAAAATAACCTCGCCCTTTAAGTTTGGGAAACTCCTTATAGACTTCTTCATCGTTAGATATCATTATATTTTTGTTTATATTGTTTTTCATACCTTTATCACCACCAATTACACTAATTTTACTTTAATTTTTGCAAGTTTTCAACTAAGTATCATAACTTAAAGTGATTTGTTTACTATTTTTGTTAATTCACCAAACAGCATTGGTACAAATCCTAATGCCATTGCGATTAATAATTCAACAAATGTTAAGCTTTCTAAACTAAATATTTCTGCAGTAAATGGGATATAAATTAAAGCTAATACTAATCCAACTGAAATAAATACCGAGTAATTTAAGAAACGATTGCTAAGTGGGTTAAATTGGAATAAAAACTTTGTTTCTGATCTAGCTGAGAACGCTCTAAATAATTCTCCGAAAACAACTGTTAAAAATGCCATCGTAATCGCTTGGGTAACAGAAGCTCCTGGTATAACATCTAAACCTAATTTAAATGCTGCAAGACCAGCTAACATTAAGCCAAAGCCTTGAATGATAACTTTAATCAAGGTTTCTTTATTTAGAAGTTTTTCCTTGGTATCGCGTGGTTTTTGATCCATGATATTTTCTTCAGCTTTTTCCATACCTAAAGCAAAAGCAGGGAATGAATCTGTCATTAAGTTAATCCATAATAAATGGATTGCTAGTAAAGGAAGTAACCCTCCAAAGAATGAACTAAAAATCATTGAAACTAAAATAAGTAATATTTCACCAATGTTACATGATACTAAGAACACAGTAAACTTACGAATATTACTGTAAATCGTTCTTCCTTCTTCAACAGCAGCTACTATCGAAGTAAAGTTATCGTCAGTTAATATCATATTGGAAGCTTCTTTGGATACTTCAGTTCCGGTTATACCCATTGCCACACCAATTTCAGCTTGTTTTAAGGCTGGAGAATCATTTACTCCATCTCCTGTCATCGCAACAACTTCACCATTCTTTTGTAAAACTTCGACAATCTTGATTTTATCTGATGGTGTACTTCTTGCGAAAACATCACATTTTAAAATCGCCTCTTCAAATTCTTCATCAGTCATGTTTCTTGTATCTTCACCCGATAAAGCTAATCCGCCTTCTTGTAAGATGTTAAGTTCAGAAGCTATAGCTTTTGCTGTTGTAAGGTGATCCCCGGTAATCATCATAACTCTTATACCGGCTTTATGACAAACTTCAATTGCAGCTTTTGCTTCTTCTCTTGGTGGATCAATCATAGCTACCATACCGACGAAAATTAAATCTTCCTCTAATTCCATACTCTTTGGTTGATCGGTAGTTCTATATGCAAATCCTAAGACACGATACGCTTGCTTAGAAAACTCTTCGTTTTGTTCTAAAATTCTATCAATGTCTGATTGTTTAATTTCTCTTACTTCATTATTTATGGAAATACGATTACATTTCTTAATTAATTGGTCGGTTGCACCTTTGGTAAGAACTAAGTTTTCGCCATTAACTTCATTAATAGAAGTCATCATTTTTCTAGTTGAGTCAAAGGTATATTCATTTAATTGTGGATATTTGTCTTCTAAATCATCCGCTTCAAATCCACCTTTAACTGCTAGTACTAACAAAGCACCTTCTGTTGGATCACCAATGATTTTGTTAGAACTTTCCAACTTAGAGTCATTACATAGTAACGAAATCTGTAAGATTTTTTCAAGATTGTGAGTATTTTTTACTTCCTTACCATCTTTTAATATGTTTCCTTTGGTTTCGTATCCGCTTCCTGAAACTTCATAAACTTCGTCTAAATCATATACTCTTCTAACGGTCATTTGGTTTTGTGTTAATGTACCGGTTTTATCGGAACATATAACCGTTGCTTGTCCTAAAGTTTCAACCGTAGATAGATTTTTGATAATGGCATTTCTTTTGACCATTCTTTGCATTCCTAATGCTAAAACAACTGTTATTACTGCTGTTAAACCTTCAGGGATAGCAGCTACAGCTAAGGCAACTGATGTAAGGAATAATTCTAGTTCAAAAATAAAATTATTTTGAATGAATCCTAATGCAAAAACAAATACTGAAACAATTATAATGATAATTCCTAAAACTTTAGCAAACTCATCAATTGTTTTTTGAAGTGGCGTTTTGCCTTCCTCAACAGCGTCAAGCATCGTTGCGATTTTACCGATTTCGGTGTCCATACCGACACCAGTAACAATCCCCTTACCTTTTCCATATGTAACTAAAGTTGACAAATATACCGAATTGACTCTTTCAGCTAACACTGTCTCTTCAGTTAGTTCAATCGCAGCATCTTTTTCTACTGATGTTGATTCGCCGGTTAATGATGATTCATCAGTCTTAAGGTTTGTTGAATCTATAAGCCTAATGTCGGCAGCCACATAATCTCCGGTTTCAAGTAAAACAACATCGCCAGGAGTTAGTTGTTCCGATGATATCTCTACTGTTTTACCATTACGGATTACCTTAGCGCTAGGAGAACTCATTTTTTTAAGAGCTGCTAAAGCATTATTAGCTTTTTGCTCTTGATTAACACCTAAAATTGCATTAAGTAGAACGATTGCGACAATAATTAAACCGTCAATCAATCCTTCACCTTCGATAATTCCAACAACAATCGATACCAAAGCCGCAATTATCAAAATGATAACTAAAAAGTCTTTAAATTGATCTAAAAACATCATAAATAAAGTCTTTTTCTTACTTTCTCTTAATTGATTCAAGCCGTACTTAACTTGTCTTTCCGCTACCTCTTTGTCACTTAATCCCTGTTTGGGATTGACATTTAATTCGCTGAGAAGTTCATCCTTCTTCTTGCTAAAATACTCCATAATGTTTTCCTCTCTCTTCTTAAAAAAAAGACCTATGCACTATTTTTCTTTGTGCATAAGTCTTGCTGTTTAAAATTAAACCAGGCACAAAGCCATGTTTGTTGATTTAATCACACCTTAAGGCATCAGCTACTCCCCTATGATAGTATAATGATACCCTAAAGCATCTATCTTGTCAAACATAAACACAACATATTATGTTCCATTTATTGTTTATCTTTTTAACTTTTTACTAACTGTTTTCACCTTTTTATTTCCCCGATATTTATTATAGTAAAATACCATTACAACAGAAATTGTGATTGTCGAAACTATAATTAATATGATAAAGAAATCCATACTGCCAAAGAATATTTTTGCCTTATATGGTTCAAATGCCGTAAAAGTTTGTCCTTCTTCAATCTGGATATCAGCTAATTCTCCTATTTCATCCAAGCCAGCATTATTACTAAAGTAAAAATCAAAATAATTCGTGTTGCTTTGAGTGGTAAAAGTGAAATAGTATGTATTAGTAGGAATATCAAACTCCATGGAATTATCATCTTCATTTAATCTTTTAGTCAAAGTTTCGTCATTATAATAATCGAAGATGAATTCAAACGGTCCACCATCGACATAATATCTAGATACCGAAACAGTGTATGTAGTATTAGCCTTAATCAAAATTGGTTCTTTATTAAATATAAAGTTGCCTTCGATATTCATATTATTTGGATTAACATAGTTTTTACCTTTTGGAAAGTTTTCTAGTGTATTAGTCTTAATAAAAGGTGCAATAACAAAAAGTAAAGTTATTATAAATATTGGTAAAATTAGTATTTTTTTCATTGTACACTCCCATAATTTCAGTAGATTAATAATACTCTAAAATCCAGTTAATGTCAATTATATCTCTATGGTTTTAAAAAGAAAAAGGACAAATTTTTGTCCTTATAATTTAAAATGTTTTTTCTTATAAATCTTTAGAATAATGATAATTCCACCAACACCAACTAAAGAAACGGATCCCGCTACCGAATATATCAAAGTTGAAATTGTGTTTGGTTTTGTGATTTCGCCAGTATTTTCGTGAATATAAACTCCATCATATCCTCTTTCAACCACTCTAACCTCAAAGTTTTTCGATGTTATCCTTCCATAACCATCTTCAAAGTCAAGATAAATATGATACGTTCCTGGTAAATTAGAATATGGCGTATAAGAATCGTATCTAACTTTAATGAAGTAATCTGAATTGATATCTAACTCATTTGTTTTGACCAATAATTTTGCAAAATCAGGAAGTGATAAAACCGTATCTGAATATACTTGAATAACTGAACTGTTAAAATATACCACTGGACCAATCGCATCGACAACGTTTATGGTTACAACTTTTATAGTTTTATTACCTGAAGAATCTGTGACAGAAACTCTAATTTCATATGAACCTAATTCGTCTTTATTAGCTGAGTAATTGTCAGATTCAACTACAAACTGAAGAGTCGAAGCGTCATCATAATTATCAACAACGGAAAGATTAGCTAAAATCATATTATGAGTCAAGCTTTGATCGTAACCAATGCTTAAGTTATCAATACCACTAATTACTGGTCCTTCATTATCTACTACTGTTATATTTTGTATATAGGTTGTCTCATTACCGCTTGAATCAGACACTTTAAACTCCATTTGATAAGTGCCGATAATGCTTGCATTTGCTGAGTAATCATCAGAAGTTACAGTTATGTTAGAAGAGACATCGCCATCATAATTGTCACTAGCTGACAACATCGCTATAATATCTTCTTGTGAGTAAACATTAGGATAAACTGCAGTTATATTTTCAATATTAGAAAAAACCGGCGGTAAAATATCAATAACTTCTACTGTAATTGTTGTGTTAGTAACGTTACCGCTGTTATCTGACACCGAGAAATTAATCGTATATGAACCCAAGACTCCAATATTCGCTGAATAGTTGTCTTCTAAAACAATGATATTATCTGTAAGATCTCCATCAACATCATCATAAGCTGACAAAGATGCTTGTATCTCCGCTAAAGTTATTGGTTGATCAAAATAAGAAATAATTGTACTAGAGCCAATAAAATAAGGTGAAGAGGTATCTAATATATTACCCTCAATGTATGGTTCATAAGCTGTAGGGAGTGTTCCCTCTTCTAGTTGAACGTTAGTTAGTTCTGTACCAGATACATATGAACCGTTATCTCTAAATTCAAATTCCATATAATTAGTTTCAACCGGTGTTTTAAAGGTATAAAACATTGATGAACCGTCAGGGGTGAGCTGCATTATACTATCATCTAGATTAAGTTGAGATAATAAAATATCATCATCATAGAAACTAATGGTCATTATAAATTCTCTTCCATCAGTATAATACCTTTCTATTGAAAAAGTATAATCTGTGTAAGGCTTAACTAGAAACGGATTAATTGTGCTGACTTGTTCACCTACTTTTATTATATTATCACTGGATATATAATTTTTTCCTCCGGGTAAGTAATGAGGTGAATACGCATCTACTCTAACAATAAAAATTGATAACAAACTTACAAGAATCATTAACAATAATAATCTTTTTTTCATAATCTTCTCCTTTTTATAAACATATTACTCAAATTATTTTTAAATTCTTTTTATTTTTTTAAATGTAAGAAGTTTGTTATAATGATTTATGAAGGAGTTGAGATTAATGAAAGTTAAATTAAACAACGGCTACGAAATGCCAATTGTAGGGCTAGGTACTTGGAGATCTTCTCCAGAAGACGCATATAATGCAGTACTCGCTGCTCTTAAAGCTGGTTATCGTCATATTGATACTGCAGCTATCTATGGCAACGAAGAAATGATTGGTAAAGCAATTAAAGATTCAAATATTAAAAGAGAAGAGATTTTTATTACTACTAAATTATGGAATACTGATCAAGGTTATGAACAAACATTAAAAGCTTTTGAAGATTCAAGAAGAAAACTTGGGGTGGAGTATGTAGATTTATATTTAATCCATTGGTTCAAAGGCTATGAAAATTCATTATCAACTTACAAGGCTTTTGAAGAACTCTACAAACAAGGCAAGGTAAAAGCTATTGGTGTTTCCAACTATAATGTTCATCATCTTCAACATCTTTTAGATAATGTCGAGATTAAACCTATGGTTAATCAAGTTGAAACTCATGTGACATTACAAAATCATTTTTTACATGACTTTTGTAAACAAAACAATATTCAAATGGAAGCTTACGCACCATTGATGAGTAAAAATATTGGCGAAATGTTAAATAATGAAACGTTAAAAGAAATTGCTAAAAAATACAACAAAACTGTTCCGCAAATTGCGATTAGATGGTTGATTGAAAGAGGAATAGTGGTTATTCCAAAGAGTGTAACACCTTCAAGAATTGAAAGTAACTTTGACGTATTTGATTTCAATTTAGATGACGATGATATGCAAAAAATCAGAAAAATTAATACCGGTAGAAAGATTTTTGTTGAATTTGATAATGTAGATTATTGAAGAGACCAAAGTGTGAATCAAGATTAATGATTCACACTTTTTTTATTAAAAATATGATAAAATAAAGATAATAAGTGAGGATGAGTAAATGACAAATTTGTACAAATTAACTGCATTTTTAAAAGAACCGCATGGCGGTAATAAAGCAGGAGTTTATATAAACGCTGATAATTTAAGCGAAAAAGAAATGCAAAATATAGCTTATGAAGTCGGTTTTAGCGAAACTGCATTTGTAATGAAGAGTAATGTAGCTGATTTTAAGGTTCGTTTCTTTACTCCTACTTCAGAGGTTGACTTATGCGGACACGCAACGATTGCGACATTTAATCTTCTCAGAGATTTAGGGATTATTAATATTGGTTTATACACTCAAGAAACAAAAGCTGGAATTTTAAGTCTTGACGTAAAAGACAATATGGTTTTCATGCAACAACCTAAACCTATTTTTAGCGAAATATTAACTTTTGAAGAAGTTAAATCATGTTTCACTAATCTTGAAGTTGATGAAATCTTACCTATTCAAGTTGTTTCGACAGGAATTAGAGAAATTTTCTTGCCAGTAAAAAATAAGGAGATTTTGCATAATTTAAATCCAAACTTTGAACAAATGATTGATATAGCCAAGAAGTATAACACTATCGGTATTCACGCCTTTTCTATTGATAATGAAGTTGATGCTTACGGGAGAAACTTTGCGCCTGTTGTTGGAATTAATGAAGAAAGTGCTACAGGGACTTCAAATGGCGCTCTTTCAAGTTATCTTTATAATTACGTGAATAAAAAAGAAAATTTCATTTTAAGACAAGGATATTCAATGAATCAACCTTCAGAAATTGTGGCTAAATTAGAAATTGAGAATCAAAAAATAATAAAAGTATATGTTGGTGGAACCGCTAAGATTTTATCTAAATAAGGAAGGTAAAAAAGATGAATATATTAAAAAGAAGTGTTTTTAGAATATATCAAAAGGTTCTACATCTATCGATGTATTTCTTGCCATTTAAAGAGCCTCTTCTATTTGAAGGAGAAGCTTCCGTCGAAGAAATGTGCAAATACTTAAGAACTAAAAACGTTAATAAACTTTTCATTGTAACTGATGAAAATATTATTGGATTTGATTTTTTTAAGGATACTTTAAAAATTTTAAATGATCATAATATTTCGGTAGAAATTTTTTCTGGCGTGAAGCCAAATCCATCGATTCAATTGATAGAATTAGCTTACCAAAAGTATATTGAAGATAAGTATGATGGTTTATTTGCGATTGGTGGTGGTAGTGCCATCGATTTAGCTAAAGGAATTGGAATTAGATTCACACATCCGAATAAGACTTTGCAATCAAGAAAAGGAATTTTAAAAGTTCTAAAAAAACAACCACTGCTTATCGCTATGCCTACTACTGCAGGCACTGGTAGTGAAGCGACAGTTGCGTGCGTCGTTACTGATGAAGAAACTAATGAGAAATATGCAATTAACGATCCTGTCTTGATACCTAAAATAGCTTGTTTAAATCCAAGAACATGTTTAAAATTACCACAATCTATAACAGCTACAACTGGAATTGATGCATTAACTCACGCTGTTGAAGCTTATATTGGCGGATCTAATACTAAAAAAACAAAAAGAATGGCTAAGGAAGCCATTCAAGGTATAAATGAGAACTTGCTTAATAGTTATCAAAACGGAAATGATTTGCATGTAAGAATGAATATGCTAAAGGCTAGTTATCAAGCCGGAGTTGCATTCACTAGAGCTTATGTTGGAAATATTCATGCTTTAGCTCATCAATTAGGCGGAATGTATCATGTACCTCATGGTTTAGCAAATGCCGTTTTAATGCCCTATGTACTTAAGTATTACCAAGAGAAAGCTTACAAAAAGCTTTCAGAACTTTACTTAGTAATTGATGACAAGGCTAATCCTAAAGAAGAAAAAGAGAATTCAATCCAGTTCATTAGTTGGATAAGATTGATGAACAAGGAAATGAATATTCCAGAAAAATTTGATTTAGATGTTAGTGAAGAGAATCTTCTTAAAATGGCTCAAAGAGCTTATAAAGAAGCAAATCCTTTATATCCAGTTCCAATGATTTTTGATGTAGATGATTTTCTAAAAATTTATAAACAAGCCATACAAAAAGCCAATTAAATTGGCTTTTTTTATTCGTTTATTATATCTATTAGAATATCTGGATAATCTGTAATTATTCCATCACAACCAATTTCAATCAATCTTCTCATGTCATCTTCATCGTTAATAGTCCAATAGTGAATAGCCATATTATGACGATGTAAAGTTGAAGTTAATAGCCTAGTCGATAAATTTAAATTCCCAATAACTGGCAAATTAAAACTCATTGGAATTTGAACGGCTGAATAAGCACCTGGTGTATAGAAAATACTGGTTAGAGTGTATGCGGGAATAATGACATTCTGAGCTTCCTTTTGTGATGTTGAAATCTGAACATCTGGATAATTCTCGACAATATATTTCGATATATCATCAAAACTAGTAGCTACTAAAGTTTCTTCTAATAATTCATATTCGCTTAACAAATCATAAAGTGCATCTGCCGTTTCAAATCTTGGTGCATCAGCGTCAGCTTTAATTTCGATATTATAAAGAATTGAATCGCCAAACTCTATAAATAGGTCTTCAAGTTTGGTTAAGTAAACTTCTGCTTCAATCCATTCTTCACTAGTCATATCGCGATATGGGTATTCATTATCACTGTTTAAATAATTATATCCGAAATTACAAGTTTCATATAAATCTTGATAATTTTCTTTCCAAATAACTGTGTCGCAGTTACTCATATGACGTATATTTCCAGTATTATTTTCTCCATGCCTTAATACAAGAATATTATCCATAGTCATTTGAACGTCCATTTCTAAAACATCGACGCCTAGATTATAGCTATTTTTAAAAGCAGCCATGGTGTTAGCAGGATAATATCCTTGCCCACCCCCATGAGCCATTACTAATACTTTGTTATTGTTGTTTTCTTTTAGCCAAATATTATTGTTTTCATATTTCGGTTTTGGTAATGCATACATTAAACCAAATAATATTACTAAAATTAGAATTATTAGTCCTATTTTTTTTAATCTTTTCATTTTATCCTCAAATCATATAATAATGTAAACTGAATTTTCTTTAACAACAGTTTTATAAGTTCTAATGCTTCTTGAATACTCATCAAGTTTTAGATACTCTGCCTTTTTTTGATTTGCCACTTCACCGGTTTCTAAAGAAATCGGTAACCCATGAAATTTGCATGTTATGATATCGTCTTCAAGAATTCCGTTTGAAAGTGGTGATCCCATATGAGGACATTTATCTCTCACAGCAAAAATCCCTTTAGTCGTATAGGCTAAAAGAATTGGTAGGTTATTAACTTTTAGAGCTAATTTTTGTTTTTGTTTTAGTAAATCAAGTTTGCAAGCAAAATGTTCCACATTAGTCTCCTTTTAGCAAATATCCTCTAGCAAGAAAAATGTTTTTATTACTTAAAATCTACCATTACAAGTAAACTAAGTAAGAGTACTACAATTGGTTGAAATAATAGATCTAAAAAGAATCCAACAAACAAACCAACAGAAGTTAAGAAACTTTCTGAACCTAAATTGTCTATAAAGTCAGTTATAACTTCAATACTACCAACCAAAATACTCGCTATAAATAAAGCGCTTATAACAAAAAATATTAAACCTATTAATCTTCTCATAATTTACCCCCAGATATATATGATTTTCCTTTATTATACAATTTACTATAAATTTAGTAAATAAGGGCAATGATAAAAATAATTTAATCTCTCTTTAAAAAAATAAAAGGCGTTTTATATCCGCCTTTTAGTACTTATAGAACCATAAAATTGTGTTCAAAGAAATAATCTAATAATTTCTTTCTTGTGACTATTCCTAAAAATTGATTTGAATCATCAATAACCGGAACAAAGTTTTCGTTTGAAGCTCTTGATAGAAGAATAATCATCGTTTCATTTACATTAACGGTTTCATAGTCACGGTGACGTTCGATTGAAGAAACTTTGATATTTTTCATTTCATCTCTGCCAACTTCATCTAAGGTATAAAGCAAGTCCCCTTCTGTGATAGTCCCTACGTATTTACCAGTCTTTGATAATACTGGTATTGAAGTATAGCGATTTTTATGCATAATTTCAATAGCTTCTCTTGCATTGTTATCTGCACAAAGATAGGTTACTTCTGCTTTAGGTTTCATAAATGCTAATATATTCATAGTTGTAATCTCCTTTAATAATAATGGTTTAAAGCTCTATCAAGAAAATCTCTTAACACTAATATTTTAACATATTTAGTCAAAATTAGATATAAAAATGAAAATTTGAATTATTATGTCATTTCTGAAGAATAATTTCTTGAAATGCTTAACAACTATGATAAAAAATATGGTAAAATATAAATACTTTTTTTGATTGAGAGGTAAGTTTATGTGGTGGGATAGTTTAACTGAACTACAACAAGTTATGTTTATTATCGCAACCGTAGCTACATCTTTAATGATTTTACTTATAATCATGATGTTGATAGGTATGGACGGTGGCGAAGGGTTTGATGGTGATATTGATGTCGATGTCGATCTTGATGATGTTGATGGAGGTTCTTTTGGCGATTCAAGCGATGTCTTTAATCAAGAGTCCTTCTTTTCGCTTGGCGGATTAAAAATTATCACAATTAGAGGAATGCTAGCGTTCTTTAGTATTGGCGGATGGGTTGTTTTCATGATGGCTGATTCAGCACCAGTATGGTTAGCGATTTTAGTTGGTGTTTTGTCCGGATCAGTCGCTGCAGTTTTATTGGCTTTAATAATGAGAGCTATATTTAGATTAGAATCATCTGGTAATCTTGATTACAGTACTGCTATTGGAAAAACTGCTACTGTATATATTAGAATACCGAAGAACACTGAAGGTAAAGGTAAAATCATGCTTGTGCATCAAGGCAAAATGATTGAAGTAGACGCAATGACAAAAGATGTTAATGATATTCTTAGTAAAAAAGAAGTAAAAATAATTGGTTTAGAAGATGAAACCACATTTTTGGTTGAATTAATAAATCAATAATATTTTTACTCTTAATAATATTGTGCTCAAATAAAAAATATAATAGACAAAGGAGATTAAAATGTATTTAAATTTTTTAGCAGGCCCTGCAGGGTTAATAATTGCAATTGTTGCAGTTATTGTTATGATTCTTGTATTTATAGTTTCAAGAATCAGAAAATGTCCATCAGACAAAATTCTTGTAGTTTATGGTAAAGTAAGCAGGAATAAAGATGGTTCGGAAAGATCAGCGGATTGCATCCATGGTGGTGTAAAATTCATAATTCCGTTCTTTCAATCTTACCAATTCTTAGACTTGACGCCGCTTTCAATCAGTGTGGATTTAACTAAGGCATTATCAAGACAAAATATTAGAATTGATGTTCCGTCTAGATTTACCGTTGGTATTTCTACAGAACCAGCTGTTATGCAGAATGCTGCAGAACGTATTTTAGGATTACAACTTGATGAAATTCAAGAATTAGCAAAAGATATTATCTTTGGTCAATTGCGTTTAGTAATCGCAACTATGGATATTGAAGAAATTAATACAAATAGAGATAAATTCTTAGAAGCTGTATCCGATAATGTTGAAACCGAATTAAAGAAAATCGGTTTAAGATTAATTAACGTTAATGTCACCGATATTAATGATGAATCAGGATATATCGAAGCTTTAGGTAAAGAAGCAGCTGCTAAAGCAATAAACGAAGCTAAAAAATCAGTAGCTGAAAAAAATAGAGATGGTTCTATTGGTGAAGCAGAAGCTTTAAGAGACCAAAGAATTTCTGTAGCAACTGCAAATGCACTAGCAATCGAAGGGGAAAACCATTCTAAAGCTGAGGTTTCAAAATCTGATGCATCAAGAAGAGAAATTGAAGCTGAATCATTAAGAAGAGCAACTGCAGCTGAAAAAATCGCTACTGCAAAAGCACTTGAACAAGCTTATTTAGCTGAAAAAGAAGCTGAAATTGCCAGAGCAACAAGAGAAAAAGCTTCATTAGAAGCTGATGTTATCATAAAATCTGAAATTGAGAAACAACAAAAAGTTATCCAAGCTGAAGCTGATGCAGAACAAACTCGTAGAAGAGCAAAAGGTGAAGCTGATGCTGTATTCGCAAAGATGGAAGCTGAAGGTCGAGGAACTTTAGAAATTCTTTCTAAACAAGCTGAAGGTTTCCAAGCTTTAGTTAAAGCCGCTGGCGATACTCCTGCAGCTGCTATTCAATATCTAATTGCCCAAAAACTAGAAACTTTAGTTGGTATTCAAGTTGAAGCAATTAAAAATCTTAAATTTGATAATATTACTGTTTGGGAAAGCGGTTCAAACTCTGACGGGAAAACTCAAACTGCTAATTTCGCATCAGGTTTAATGAAATCAATACCACCATTAAGTGATTTATTCAAAATGACTGGTATGGAAATCCCATCTTTCTTAGGAAAAGATAAACCTGAAAAAGTTGTAGAACCCGAAGTAAAAGAAACTCCTAAGAAAAAAGAAGAAAAATAGATATGAATAAACCGACCAATGATTTGGTCGGTTTTTTTATAACTATAATATTTAGAAATCTTTCATTAATAACTCAACATATTCTTCTGTAGCTTTTTCATTATACAAATCTTGACTTGAACAAGCTAAACTTCCACAAATTGAAGCAAACTTAAGTGATTCTTCTATTGATTTGGTTTTTAGATACTTAAAAATAAATCCGGCTGAATAACTATCTCCAGCACCATTAGTATCAACTACTTCATTAACAATATAGGGTTTTTGATAATAGATTTTCCTGTTATGATCTATCGCAATACTTCCTTTATCACCATTAGTTATGATTACTATTTCTTTGCCTTTAATATAATCATTCAAAAATTTCTCTTGTTCAATGATATTAACTCCACTGACAAATAAAATATCAGCAGCATCAATAAATTCTTGATGATACTCGTTTCCTAAATTGTAATCATGTATGTCAACAATTGTAGTCTTCTTTTCCTTTTTAATAATCGGTATATAGTCTCTACAATAGTCATTAATATTTAGGAAAACTGCATCTGAAGAAGCGACTAATTCTTCTACAATAGGATTATATTCAACGTGTTGTGGTGAAGAGGTAAAAATACTAAGTCTTTTACCATTTCCATGCATAATATTTGTGTGAGTTGTGCTTCTATCAGCTTTTAAAATTGTTAAATCGATTTTTTCTTGTTTTAAAAAAGCTAGAATTTTATCTCTAACTTCATCATTTCCTATATCTGTAGCAAGACTAGTTTTTGCGCCTAAGACGCTTAATGCCAAAGCTTTACCTGCACCGGTACCGCCGATGCTATAAGCAACCTTTTTAGCCCATAAAGCAGCATCTTCTTTTTGTGTTGGTAAGTTATCCACATATATCAATGTATCAAAGCTACTTACTCCAATTACGAGAATTTTCATGCTTTTACCTCGATAATATTCATTAAAAATATTTCTTTCACTTTAAAAAACAAATCAAAAGTTAAACCAAGGACAATCTTTGTATGCTTCTGGAATTACCCCATTGAATGCTTCCCAAGTAAGTGTTTCGACAAATTTTGATTGTTCATTAGGGAATTTTTCTTTATTTAGCCAATATATAAAACCCGTCTCGTCATAACATACACCAGTTTCTTGTTCGCTTGGCGTATGATTATTGTCAGTGATTTCAAATTCTCTAT
>CAZMMT010000017.1:0-15706 GCA_964567465.1 uncultured Candidatus Izemoplasmatales bacterium
CAACACAGCAAGTACCCATACCTCTAGCAACAACCGCTGCATGAGATGTCATACCACCACGGCTTGTTAAAACACCGCTAGCAACAACCATACCTTCGATATCTTCAGGAGAAGTTTCTTGTCTAACAAGAATAACTGGTTTACCATCTTTAGCCATTTCCATAGCTCTTTCAGCTGTGAAAACTGCTCTACCAGTAGCTGCACCAGGAGATGCATTTAATCCCTTAGCGATAACCTTAGCATTCTTCAAACTTTCAGGTTCGAATTGTGGATGTAGTAATGAATCTAATTGAGCAGGATCAACTTTCAATACTGCTTCTTTTTCAGTAATTAAACCTTCTTCAACCATATCGATAGCAATCTTTAAAGCTGCTTGAGCGGTTCTCTTACCATTTCTTGTTTGTAACATATAAAGTACGCCTTTTTCGATAGTAAATTCCATATCTTGCATATCTTTATAATGTTGCTCTAACTTATGTGAAATTTCTCTGAATTGTTTATAAATAGCAGGATTGTCTTTTTCTAATTCTGAAATTGGTTTTGGAGTTCTAATCCCAGCAACTACGTCTTCACCTTGAGCATTGAATAAATACTCACCGTAAAATTCGTTTTTACCAGTAGAAGGGTCTCTTGTAAAAGCAACACCAGTACCACTATCTTCACCCATATTACCGAAAACCATACCTTGAACGTTAACAGCTGTACCCCATTCATAAGGAATGTTATTAAGTCTTCTGTAAACGTTAGCTCTTGGGTTGTCCCAAGATCTAAATACAGCTTCAACTGCACCGATTAATTGTTTTCTTGGATCTTGAGGGAATGGTTCACCTTTTAATTCAAGATATCTCGCTTTAAAGCCTTCAACGATTTCTTTTAAATCTTCTGCACTTAAATGCGTGTCTTCTTCGATTCCTAATTCTTCTTTCTTAGCATCGAAAATAGCTTCGAAATTACTCTTGCTAATTTCCATAACAACATCACTAAACATTGTAATGAAACGACGATAAGAGTCATAAGCGAAACGTGGATTGTTAGTTTGTTTTGCCAAACCTTCAACAGCCACATCATTTAAACCGAGATTAAGGATTGTATCCATCATCCCTGGCATTGAAGCTCTAGCACCAGAACGAACTGAAACTAAGAATGGATTTTCATTATCTCCGAATTTCTTACCTGCGATTTTTTCTGTTTCTTCTAAAGCTTTGAAAATTTGATCGATAATTGTGTCATTGATACGTCTGCCATCCTTGTAATATTGGGTACAAGCTTCTGTAGAAACTGTAAACCCTTGAGGAACAGGCATACCAAGTTTTGTCATCTCAGCTAGGTTAGCACCCTTACCACCAAGAAGATTCTTCATTGAAGCATCTGCTTCCTTGAATAAATAAACAAATTTAGTCATAATTGATTCCTTTCTTATATACTTAATTTATATTGAACAACCGTTAAAAATTATAACAAAAAACTATAATTAATTCAAATTAAAACACTTTGAAACGAATGAAAACGCTACAATTTACTAAAAATCACTTCAGAGCGAACTTTTATGTAATAAAACACTCCAACAAATAGCAAAATATTTAATATTGATAATAATAAAACTAAAACAAAGAACGAAAAAACACCAAATAAATAATAATAAATAAACCCATTTATAGTCAATATCAACCATGAAGACAACATTCCTAAGAAAGCCCCAATACTTTGCTTTACAACTTCAGTTTCACTAACGAAATTAAACTTAGGAAAATGCAAATTGATAATCGATCCTAATCCAGAACTCAAGAAACATAAACTGGCGATAAAAACCATCATTATCAAAACATTAAAAACATTAAGTGCTAAAGCGTAACCACTCATAAATATTGCAAATAGGGCTACCGGTAATGTAAGTATTACATTAAACAACATCTTACCAAACATAACTGTACTAGCTTTAATTGGCAACGACTTTAAAACCCAGAAGTTCTTACCCTCTAGAGATAGACTAATCGCTGAAGTAAAAACTGTAGAAATTAAAAATCCCAGCAACAATAACAAGACAACTTCTATATCAATACCTAAAGCCACAAATTCGCCCAAGAAAGCATTTAAATTATCTTTAAAGATAACTACCGCAATCCCAGCCAAAGCCATCATAATGACCCCAAAGCCATTATTAAAAACATAAATAGTTACCCCAAAGAACTTTTTTGTCTCTTTACTAATAATGTTCATCAAGATGCTTCTTTGTTTTGAAGTAACCTTCTTTTTATTACTAGTTCTTGTGACAACGCTTCTTTGATTAGTGTTTTTAACAAGCCCTTGAATCAAATAGATAAACCCGGCTAATAAAGCCCCGCTTAAACCAATCATTCCTAATGCTGCTAAAATATTTAAATCATCCACAGCTAATCTGAACCACTTGCCAGTGATTAAATATTTAGTCGCACCCTCAATAAAACCAAGTTGTCCCTCTACTGGATTGCCATTACTAAAATTCATTGAGAATGACAAAAACATAATTCCTAGGAAAAACACAAACATCAAGATAATATTTAATGCTTTACCAAATCTAAATCTTGTGGAAAAGTTAGCTATTAAAAGCGAAACAAAAGAAAACAATACTAATGGAATAAAAGGGATGAACAACAATAAAACGATCATCATTAAAAGCTTAATAACATCAAACCCGCCATGATAGAAATAACTAAAAGCAATTGGCGCTGAGACAGTAAAAATCGTTAAATAGATAAAACTCATCATAACTGTCATCTTCGCTAATATTACTGTTCTTCCTTTAATTGGCAGCGGTTCTAATATATCATAATCTTTATAATGGAAGATATATCCGTTAGCTCTAAACAAGACAAACATAATTGATAATCCAGTCGCATATATAAAGATGAAATTAAGCAGTAAATCGCCCATTCCCGCATCAGTTAATACTTTACCTAACTGAAAAAACATCAAACCAATTGTAAATAGAATTGAACCAAACCCATAGATAATTGCTAGTATAATTAAGATTGCTTTTGTTTTGGAAGACTTTAAATCTGTACCTAAAATTCTTTTAAAACTAAGGTTCTCTTTAAAGAAAACCTTCATTAACTTAAAGTACATCATGTTCATTCAACAACTCGATAAATAGATTTTCTAAAGATTGATCTTTGATGATTTCTTCAGTTCTTCCATTAGCCACAATCTTACCATTCTTAATGATAGCTACCTTATTACATAATTTTTCCGCAACTTCTAATACATGGGTTGAAAAGAAAATTAAAGCACCGTTATCTACAAGCTCATGAAATACTTCTTTAAGCAAAAATGAAGCTTTTGGATCTAAACCAACAAAAGGTTCATCAAGAAGCATAACCTTAGGTGTGTGAATTAGCGCACTCATAATAACAATTTTTTGTTTCATCCCATGAGAATAAGACGAAATTGGATTATTGAGCACTTGATCCATTTCAAACATAGATGCGTATTTATTGATTAAACTTCTTCTCTTTTCCAAATCGACAGCGAATGCATCCGCAATAAAATCTAAATATTGAATTCCTGTCAACGCATCATAAATATCCGGGTTATCAGGTATATAAGCAATCATTTTCTTTGCTTCTAAACCCTCTTTTTCAATTGATTTACCAAAAATAGTAATCTCGCCACTATCAAACTTTAAAATCCCCGAAATTGATTTTAAAAGTGTGGTTTTACCAGCACCATTATGACCGATAAAGCCATAAATATCTCCTGGTAGAATTTCTAAGTTAATCCCATCAATCGCTTTCTTCTTTTGATCATAGGATTTTGAAACATTTGTAATTTTTAGCATATTATTTCCCTCCATAAACATATCTATTATACACTTATCAAATCCTTAAATAAATAACTCAATATAAAATGCACAAAAGTGCGCAAATATTATCCTTGATTTTTACATATTATTTAATTATAATATTAAATAAGCTCCTATAGTTTAGTGGTAAAACGCAGCAATGGTAATGCTGAAATTCTAGTTCGATTCTAGGTAGGAGCACCATCACATAAAAATCAAAAGTCAGCCGGAGCTGACTTTTCTTTTTTATCTAATCGTTTCTCCGCTATTAATCTTATTTAAAGAAACCTTATCTAACTCTGCTCCTTGGAATATTCTTACATTTCGTCCCACAACCATCTTCTCAGGAACATTTAAATGTTTACCTAATACAGTAATACCTGTTGTTAAAAGTTCAGGATGCTCAATATTAGGCGTTAAATCATCACCAAAGCCCACTTTTGCATAAGCACCGATTTTTGTATGCTTATCGATGATACAGTTATCAACAACAGCTCCTGGCATAATTTCAACGTCATTCAAAATGACTGAATTTCTAACCGTAGCTAAAGGATGAACAATAACCCCTGGACTTAAAACGCTTCTTTCTACAGTACCCGCTACAATTGACCCATTGGACAATAACGCTTGTTTAATACTAGCCTTTGATCCAACCTTAACTGCTGGTAACTCTTCAGACCTTGTATAAATCTTCCAACTAGGGTCATACATATCTAATTGAATCTTATCAACCGTTTCAATCAATCCTAAATTGGTTTCAAGATAAGATTCATAAGTTCCGACGTCCTTCCAATACCCATAAAATTTATAAGCAAATACTGGTTTTTCATGAATCATCTTCGGTATGATATGCTTACCAAAATCTAAATCCGGATTATCCATCTCTTTTAAATACTTAATCAAAACGTCAGTATTAAAAACATAAATTCCCATCGAAGCCATCGTTAAGTTCGTATTCTTTGGTTTTTCCACAAACTCATTGATTCTTAAATTTTCATCAGCAGCAAGCATGCCAAAATGATGTGCATCTTTAGGATCAACAATATTAACCCCTACAGTAAGACTGGCATTATTTTCGATATGTTTATCAATCATCTTCTTATAATTCATCTTATAGATATGATCACCAGAAAGGATCAAAACATAGTCAGCCTTTACTTGCTCAATATAATGAATATTCTTTCTAACCGCATCGGCTGTACCCATATACCATTCATTATGAGGCTGTAAAAGCGTAACCTTAGAATCTCTTCTATCTAAATCCCATGGCTTACCGCTACCGATGTGATCATTTAAAGAAAACGGTAAATACTGTGTTAAAATCGCAATATCATAAATACCCGAATTAGCACAGTTTGATAATGTAAAGTCAATAATACGGTACTTTCCCGCAAATGGAACTGAAGGTTTAACCCTATTTTCCGATAAAATATCTAACCTCGTTCCTCTTCCACCCGCCAGAATTAAAGCTAAGACTTTCTTCATAAACTACCCTCTTACTTTCATATTAATATTCTTGATAACCTTTTGATAATAGAATTCTTCTTAAACCATTGACAAAGTTCTTATCAGCTCCCCAAGAAAACTTAAAAAGCCAACCCTGTCCAGCACCACTTGAGATGCATTCAACTCTGCTTTCATTTGTATTACCAGTAACTAAAATACTTAAACTCGCTCGGTTTGATGCTCGGTAATAATACTTCTCATAAACAAACATAAACACATGGAAGTCATCGCTCGATTGTTTTGATTCACCAACAAGCTCTACTGAAAAACCTAAATTATTAACTTCATTCTTTATTGTCGCACAGGTTTGAAAAACAGATATATTCCCTTTAAATCTTGCACTTGCCATAAATTATCCTCTCATCAAATCCTTGTATATGCCTTTATAAATAATAGCGGATTTTTGCCAAGAAAAATCACTACTCATAGCATTCTTAATCAACCGGTCCCAGTTCAATTTATCACTCTTATAGATATGAAGTGCATACCTCATGACATGCATCATGTCATGAGCATTAAAGTTCGCAAAGCTAAAACCATTGCCGCGCTTTTCATATTCGTTAAAAGGTTCTATTGTATCAACTAATCCACCGGTTTCTCTTACAATCGGAATAGTTCCATATTTAAGCGCAATAATTTGTCCCAAACCGCATGGTTCAAACTTTGACGGCATTAAGAACATATCGCTTGCCGCATAGATTAAATGCGCTAATTCGTTTGAATAACCAATATATGCTTTTACCTTTGAAGGGAATTTAATTTCCAACTCTTTAAAATAATTCTCATAACTTGCTTCACCATTACCAAGAAGAATAAAACTAAAATCATCAACTGCTAACATCTCTTCAAAAACTCTTTCGATCAAATCGATTCCTTTTTGATTCACAAGTCTTGAGATTAAACTAATCACTGGTCTTTCAAGCGAAAAATTAATTCCTAATCGTTTAAATAAAGCTTTCTTGTTTTCTAATTTACCAAGTTTATAATCTTCGACAGAAAACTTCTTTGGAATTAACTTATCTTTTTCTGGACTAAACTCATTATAATCAACGCCATTTAAAACCCCAACAACATCACTGCCCCTTTGTTTTAAAAGATTCTGCATGCCATAACCATAATAATCAGTCAAAATCTCTTGAGCATAATTAGGCGAAACAGTCGTAATAATATCGGCAGTTACAATACCTGTCTTTAAAAAGTTTAAGTTGCCTTCAAACTCAAATCTCGTATCATACTCAATGTTAAACACCTTATAATCCTGTAAAGGAAAAACGCCTTGATAAGCCATATTGTGTAAACTAAGCACAGTCTTTATCTTTAAAGACTTATACTTTTTCTCTAATAACAAAGGTATCATTGCCGTATGCCAATCATGGACATGAATAACATCGCATGAAAAATCCAAATGCTTCAAACTCTCTAAAACTGCTAACTGAAAATAAGCAAACCTTTTAAACTCATCTCCATAATTATAAACATTATCTCTTGAACCAAAATAAAACTCATTATCAATAAAGTAATATATAATATTACCCTTCTTTAAACTCTTTACTCCTACATAAAGTTCTTCAAACTCAAAATCAAACTTAAAGTTTAAAACATCTTGAGCCTTGTCTTTATACTTCTTAGGAATACTCTTATAAAAGGGTAAAATAACTCTTACGTCAACACCCTTCAATCTTTTAATCTCATTAGGAAGCGAACCCACTACATCTGCCAAACCACCAATTTTAACAAACGGTGAGCATTCAGCACTAACATGCAATACATTTAACATATTATTCAATCCTCCTTAAATATCTATATTAATTAACTCTTTACTTTCATTGGCCAAAACTTGATCAATTCTTTACGATAAATTGAGAATAAGATATAAGTTGATTCCATCAACAATAATAACATCAAGAAACTTGGAGTATCTAAATCAACCAGTCTAAAGAACTCTCTTAAACCTGGGAACGTAAACGCAAAGATACTCGCTACCCCAGACACAAAGATTAAAATTGTCTTTCTACTATTAAGCGGAATACTCACATTAACTAAAACCATCCAATATGCGAAAGTCGCAGCCATTATCCCTACAGTTGAAATCTCTTGTTGGGTCAACAAATTAAAAGCGCTTGAAACCCAAAATACTGCCATCAAATTGATGATTATAATAAAAGCACCTGGAAGCACATTCTTCATCACATTCTTTAAGAAATTGCCGTGGAACCTTCTTGTATTCGGTTCAAGGGCAATGATAAATGAAGGCACCCCAATAATGAAGGTTTCAATCACAAACATTTGTACTGGTTCAAACGGATAAATTCTCGTTGTAAACAACAGAATAAATGTTAAAAGTATCGTATACAAAGTCTTTACCAAATATAAGACAGAAGCTTTTTCTAAGTTAGAAACAATCTGTCTACCCTGTTTAACAACATTTGGTAAAGCGCCAAAATCGTCACTCAATAACACTAAATGCGAAATGTTCCTTGAAGCGTCTGTCCCACTGGCTAAAGCCACTGATACATCAGCTTGTTTCAAAGCTAAAACGTCATTAACCCCATCACCAATCATACAAACCTTACGGTTATGATACTGCAAATGTTCAATCAGTAACTTCTTCTGGTGAGGTTTAACCCGCCCAAAAACATTATAGTTAAGTGCGATTTGTTCTAATTCACTATCTTTGACATTCTCTAAAGAAATACATTTATCAGCATCAATTACACTTGCTCTTTTTGCAATAGCACTAACCGTCATCGCATTATCACCAGAGATAACTTTAACATTAACGCTGGCACTATTAAAGTTTTGAATTGTCGCAATTGCGCTATCTCTAATATTATCATCAATAATAACAATCGCAATCGGCGTTACATTACCACTGATCTTGTCATCTTTAATCTTAGCTACCTTAGCTAGTAATAAAACTCTTTTACCCTCTAAAGCATGTTGCTCAACCTGTTTTTTGATCTTTGTATACTTTGAATAAATCATCTCAGGTGCGCCAATAGTGTAAATTCCACTAGAAAACTCAACCAAAGAATATTTATTCTGTGAATCAAAATTCACCACATTCTTCGCTTTTAATAATTCTTCTTTTCCAAAATAATCTTTTAAAGCACTCGCAGTTTGATTATTATCCTTTAAAGCATAATTCATTGAACAAATAATCTTCTTGATCGTACTATCATTATAATCTTCAAGACTGATAAGTGACTTTTCAATTCTTTCAAAACCTTCAACCTTCATCGTACCATCGGTGATAGTTCCTGTTTTATCTAAACAAAGCGTATCAACTCTCGCCAAAGTTTCAATTGAATAAAGTTCTTGAACTAAAGTCTTGTTTTTAGCTAATTTAATAACAGATGTAGCAAAGGTTACAGTAGTTAATAAAAACAATCCTGAAGGAACCATCGCTACCATCGAACCAGCCATCTTTACCAAAGCATCCTTATACAAGACATCATTAGCGATAAAGTCCGGTAAATAATCAAATCCTGATCTTCTAAAAGCATTATAAAAAGTCATCAATCCTAGTGGCACAATAATTATCCCAATCAGTTTCAATAACTTCCTTAAACTTCCTAAAATAACGCTCTTAGGCTTTGCTAGAGTCTTAACCTTAGCCTGTAAACTCTCAATGTAATTATCTTTACCAACCGCAACTGCCCTTGCATAAGCCTCACCATTGATAACATAACTACCACTTAATAACTTATCGCCAACACCTTTAACAATTGAATGCGATTCACCGGTAAGGTTTGCTTCATTAACAGAAATAACTCCCTCTTCCACAACCGCATCAGTTATGATCTGCTTTCCAGCATCTAACAAGAATATTTCATCAATCACCAAATCATCAACCGCTATCTCTACTTCAAGACCTTCTCTAATAACTTTTACTTTAGAATCGGTAATAAGCGATAACTTCTTAATAATCGATCTTGCTTTAAACTCCTGGAAAATCCCAATCAATGTATTTGCCAAAGCAATCACAATGAACCAAGTATTCTCATAACTCTTAATCGACACTAATAATAACGCTATAACCGTTAAAATTAAGTTAAAATAAGAAAAGAGATTACTACTAATAATCTTCCATGGGCTCTTTAAATTTGATTTTACCGAACGATTTGTTTTGCCTGAAGCAATTCGTTCATTAACTTCAAGACTCGTAAGTCCTAAGGGTTTATACACTTCAACTTGTTCTTTCTTCTTTGCCAATTTCATCACCTATAACAATTATACCAAAAAAAGCTTTAAAAAGACAACTCACGAAAAAAAAAGAACACTAAAATTTAGTGTTCAAATATACTTCCACCGATAAACTCTCGTAAAAGCGAATTTTGCGGCACAAAAGAAGCGTCAATTGCTTTAAAATACTTTAAAAATTTTAATAATCTGTTAGCTTGAATAAAATGATGACTTCCCTTTTCAATATGCTTTAATGCATTCTCAGCGAAGACCTTTAAAACCGCAAATTCATAAGTCAATTCTGAATTAAAAATATAATCAGCGTTTTCAATATGCGGATAAATCCAACGATATTCTCCTCTTCTAACTGATGGCCACATATCAAGTGTTTCTTCTGGGGTTGTGTTTCTAAACTGTAAGTCCCTAACAATTCTTCTTAATAATCTTAAATCTGTTAAGTTAATCGGATTATTATTATCGATATTAATCTGCGTGAACGGAGAAATATAGATTTTAAATTTTTTGTTTTGCGGAATGCTATTTGACAATTCATTATTAAGCGCATGAATCCCCTCAATAATAATTGGCGTAGACTCATCAATTGTAAATGAATCAGTCATTCTTCTTTGTTTTAGTTTAAAATCATAATATGGTAAAGTAACACTTTTGCCAGAAATCAAATCTAAAATGTTTTGATTAAACAAATCAAGATCTAATGAATGTAAATGCTCTAAATCTGGTTGGCCAAACTCATCAAGCGGAGCTTTCTCTACTGGCAAGTAATAATTATCAATTGAAATCATTAAAGGCTTAAGTCCTTTACTTTTTAAAGCTATCTCTAATCTTCTAGAAAAAGTAGTTTTCCCTGAAGACGAAGGACCAGCTATAGCTATAAGCCTAATATCTTTCTTCTCTGATATCATTTTAGACAGTTCTTCTAATTGTTCATCATGACGGTCTTCACATTTATTAACAAAGGATTGAATATCACAACTTTCAATACATTTATTCATCTTGTAAATCATGTCAACGCCTAAATCAATCGCCCAATTTTCACTCTTGTTTAAAACATTGAAAAATTTAGGCGAATCAGAGAACTCAGGAATCTCGCCCTTTTCTTCTCGTCTTGGATATTGAACTAAAAACCCTGGATTTAAATAAACAATTTCATAATCCTTTAAATATCCAGTAGATGGAACCATATAACCATACATATAGTTTTTATAATTATCACACTTATAAATATTAACATTTTCATGTCGGTATTCTAAAGTATTAACTTTATCTAAATAACCTAAGCCTTCATAGTATTCTCTAGCTGCTTCAATTGAAATTTGCTTTCTTGTAATATCAATATCATCAGCAATAATCTTATCCATTTCTTTAATAATATTATCAAGCATCTCTTTAGTTATCGTCTTATTAACACCTCTACCAAAGATACCCATGGAAATACTATTGGAGAACTTAATTTGAATTTCCGGATAAATTCTAAAAGCCGCCATACAGACTAAAAATCTCATGCTCGTCGCATAAATTCTTGTTGAATCATAAAATGAATAATCTAAAAACTCAACTTCTGCGTCATAGCTAACGCGGTAAGATAACTCTCTTAAACGGTTATTTACTAAAGCTGCGTAATAAGTACCTTTATATTCTTTTACAAGCTCTTTTAGATAAACTGGTTGGTCATACTCTCTAACTTTTCCTTTAATTGTTAACTTCATATTCTTCACCTCAAATTTTAGAGTGTATTACTATTTTACTACTTTTAAATAATTTTTCAAGAAAAAATCTTTTATTTCCTTTTTACTGACAAATGAAGTCTTACTTTGATATAATAATCAATTAGGAGGTATAAATAATGACCATCAAAGACTTCTTCACAACCACTGGAATGGACGACCATCCAACTAACTATCTATTTGGTCCCTACCACCTTATATATTTCCTAATCTTTATTATTTCCTTTTTTATCATATATAAGTTAGTTAAATCTATGAAAAGAAGAAATCAAGACAAATTCATAACTATTTCTTTAATAACTATAATTATTCTTAAATACGCAACTGAAGTTTTGTTTATCTATGAGTATTACACTCTCGATCAACAACTCTCAAGTTACGCTCATCCGTTCTTAAACATCAATACCTTCTTTTCCTTTCAACTATGCGGAGTTATGAATATACTCTTACCTATAGTTTACTGGTTTGATATAAAAAAACTTAAACCCTTCGTTTATCTAACTTCAATCCTTGGCGGCTTAGCTGTTGTATTTTATCCAGTAACAGTTCTTTATGGAGACCCACTTCAAATAAACCTACCAATGTTTAGAAGTGTTCTTGTTCATTTCTTCTTAGTGCTAATTCCTCTAATTCTAATAAACCGCGGTGATATTCAGATAAAGAAAAAAGACTCCATTAGTTTAACAATCGGAATCTTCTCAGTAGCCGCTTGGGCGATGGTTGGTAATCTCTTTATCGACAAATCCGCAAACAATATGTATCTAATGATTAACCCTTTCCGATTAGCCGAAATACCGGTATTAGGCGATATTCCAAATGGTTATCATGTTTTCATATTAGCAGTGATGGTTTTTATCGGTTATTTCATTGTCTACCAGATTGCACGTATATTCACAAAAAAAGTCTAGAATTTCTAGACTTTTATTTTTCATATAATTCGTAAAGCTCAGAGATATTCATTTCCAACAAACTAATAAAATCAGCTTCAGTTGTAAATTCATCCATTTCATTAAAAATCATAATCACTAAACTTAAACGTAAATCGCTAATCTCATACTCAACAATAATCTCTTCGTAACTTCTTCCCTGTTCAATATTTGGTACTTGTTCATCCTGGCCGACATTATAATCAAAACTTCCATCAGGAGTCATTGGTGAAGCAGTTTCTACACTACTAGAAAAATTAATGTCATTAAAGTTACCGACAAGAACAATTGGTTTAACATTAACAGGTAAATTATCATTTATAACTTTATTAATTTTCTCTAAATTATTCATTTCCGCATCAATTCCATAAAGCACATACAAGTTATCTTCTACAGTTAAACCTTCTTCAATATAATAATCATAGATTAACCCTAAGGCATCATCTAAACTCTTATACTTCAAGTTTAAATCGGTTTCGATACTACTTGCATCATCATTTGTTGCAGTTACACCAACAACGCGGTTAAACCGGTTTAATTCAATCTCGAGCCCAGGATTAACTTCCATTTCCAAGTAACTGACCGGATTCAAATTCAAATACATAAATCCGCCCATCCCAACAAGAAACAAAAGCGCTAAACTCACTACCGCGTAACGGAAGTAATTTCTAGTAGTTTTTCTTTCAAAAGGAAGATAACTTCTAACATTAAAATCATCAGAATTATTAACAATATTAAATTTTACGTTTTCTTTTAAATCAGCTTTAAATTCCTTAAATTTCATAATTATCTCCTTTCAAAAATTCTCTCATTTTCTTGACAGCCCTAACATAAAGCCATGATATTGTTCCTAAAGGTTTCTCCATAATAACTGACAGTTCCTTATGGGTTAATCCTTCTAAAACATGTAATAGAAAGATATTCAATTCATCTTGATCTAATATGCTTAAAGCCTTATTAATCATTTCTCTTCTTTCGGTTTTTATCTCCACATGATCATAATAGGAAAAATTACTGAAATCATCTAACTTGGTGATTTTTTTTCTTTTATTATACTCATTAATTGCGAGATTCTTACCAATAGTAATTAAATAAGATAAAACATTTTTAACCTTATAATCACTTAATTTTTCTAAAAACTTTAAATATGTATCCTGAACGATATCTTCAGCTAAAGATTTATCACGAATTATCGGCAAAACCACAAAGAAGATTTGGCGATAACTACCATTATAAAGTTCTTTAAAAGCCTCTTCATCGCCCAGCTTCAGTCGCTTGACCAATTCATTCAAATTCGTTTTCAAATCTGTTCACCTCTAGATGATATTTTATCACATTGAAAACATTTATTTAACTGGTCATTAATATAAACAATTAAACAAATGATTTACTTGGTAAAAAAAAGCAAAACCTTAATAGTTTTGCTTGCGTATTTTTCCGTCACGCTTATGAATAACAATAGTTGTATCTTGATTAAGTGCTTTTATAGTTGCCCAAGCAATTGCTTCTGCTTGAGTTTCAAGCACTCTTAAAGTCTTGTCTGAGCCTTCTCTTTTAATATACCACTTATTGTCTTCCTTACGGTATAAAACATGATATTTACCTAATTCTTTAGGTTCTTCTTTATTTTCTTCTTTTTCAAGACGCTTCTGTTCTTTCTTATCTTCCATCTCTTCTTCAAGAGTTTCTAAGGAATCTTCAGGTATTAACATCTTTTCTTCTTCAGGAGATAATTCCTCAGGAATCTCGATATCATCAACCACTGCGTCTATTGGAGTTTCAATTTCCTTAACAATTTCTTTTTTAACTTCTTCACTTATTTCTTCGTCTTTTTCTTCTTCTTCAGCTTTAGCCGTTTCTTCAAGTTTTTCCTCTAAAACCTTTTTCTCAACCAATTTTTCTTCCTTTGGTAAAACAGGTTCTGGAGCTTTGTAGGGTTTGATCTCAACAGGATCTTCAATAACTTCGTTCTCATCTTCTTCAAGTTTTGTGATACCAATCTTATTCTTCCCTGCTCTATATCTAGGCGCGAAGAAAACGAAATAAACGATCACAATCGCTAAGATAATACCGATAAAAATAAGTAATGTTGGTAATAATTGATCAATAAAAGCTAAAAACATACTGACCTCCTAAAATAATTTCAGTTGTGTGAAAGAATCATTTCGGTAAATATCGATGATATCCTTCATCGCATATTTGATCTTGCTCTTTTTGCTGTTAAAGACCAAAATCTTTTTTAACTCACCTAATTTTTCGCTTTCCCAACTGTTTTTTTGTCCGAACTTATCAAACATGAAATTTCGAAGCTCTGGTTTCTCAGTTTCTATTATATCATAAAAGTTTTTTAATTTAAAACTATCAAAATAAACGGTAAAACTTGGATAGATGAAATCAACACTTAAACTATCACACTTATTAATAATCTTTTCAAGCTCCATTAATTCATCATTAATCTTTGGAATCAACGGTTTAAAGATTACTCCAACATTTAATCCCGCATCTTTAAGTTTATGAATAAGCTTCGTCATGGCTTCCATATTTGAAGATTTATCAAAGAAAGTCATATCGATATGTGAATATGAATGAACAGGAATCGCAATCATTAGCGGTAATTTCTTGGAGAATTCCTTTAAATTATCTAAATCATTCAAAATTTTTTCTGAATTAGTCTCAATAAACAATCCAAGTGTCCGAAACTTTAAGTCCTTTAAAATAAAGTCAATTGATTCTAAATCTTGATAAATATCAGGATTTTCAAAGAATCCGATGATTTTACCCGGTTCAATATCAAAAAGCGCATTTCTAAAAAGCTGATATTTTACTTCATTGAACTTAACTACTTCATTTTGATAATTCATTAAAGGATCAATTGAACTAGCAAAATACTTGAAACTCTCTTTCGACCCATCATAAACATTGGCGAAATAATCAACGCCAAAGAATTTCGTCCGGTTCTTATTTATAGTCACAACTTTAAAACTATTCATAAGCTTAAATTACCCTCTAGAAACGCCATAAAATAATCATCATCACCACAAAAAGAATGATCAACCAATAATTACAAATATTAAAACTGATCTTTCTTTTACTCTCCTGGGTCTCTATTCCTTTCATAATATTCTTAAGTCTTTTTTCTTCAATACCTTTAAACTTTAGGATGAATCGATATTTTTTACTATAAGAATATAACTTACTATCAACTTCATTTAACATTAAGTAATACTTAATTCGGTGATAGGTTAGTTTATCAGCGTTTAAAATAAAGAAATACCTTATCTTTTTCGTTTTAAAATAGACATGCAATCCAATAAACACTACTGTAATTATACCTAACAATATTGGAAAAACAATGTTATATTCAATATCGATATAATATATCAATACTACTAAACCAAAAAACAATAATGAGAAAAAGAATAAATCGTTGTATACATGATATTTAAAAACACTGTTAACCACCAAATAAAGAATAGCGGCGGATATGATAATCTTAACTACTAAATTGAAATCTGGCATAAAAATCC
>CAZMMT010000018.1:0-15183 GCA_964567465.1 uncultured Candidatus Izemoplasmatales bacterium
TAGTTGGAGATATCACAATCTTTATTACTTATCAAAAAAACTTTGTTAATCCAATTTTAAATATTGCTAATGTAATCAATCAGCTCCAATCAACAATAGCCGGTGCTGAGAGAATTTTTGAGGTTCTTGATCAAGCTGAAGAAAATCAAGATTTTGCTTTAAATGAAGTAAATAATTATGATTTCAAAGGCCATGTTGAATTTAAAGATATCGATTTTTCTTACAGTGAAGATACTGAACTGATTAAAGATTTGAATCTTGAAGTGTTCCCGGGAAAACAAATTGCAATCGTTGGACCAACTGGCGCTGGAAAAACAACCTTAGTCAATTTATTGATGCGGTTCTATGAAGTAAATAATGGCGGAATCTATATTGATGGTGTTAAGTCTACTGATTATCCACGACCAATTCTTAGGAAGCAATTTGGAATGGTGTTACAGGATACTTGGTTATTCTCAGGTACAATAAAAGAGAATGTTGCTTTTGGTAAACCTGACGCAACTGATGAAGAGATTATCAAAGCATGTAAACAAGCACACGTACATCATTATATCGAGACTTTACCAAAAGGATATGACACGGTATTAAAAGAAGACGCAGATAATATCTCTAAAGGTCAAAAACAGCTTTTAACAATTGCTAGAGCGATTCTATTCGATCCAAAGATATTAATTCTTGATGAGGCAACTTCAAGTGTTGATACAAGAACTGAAAGTTATATTCAAAATGCAATGACTTTCATGATGGAAGGCAAGACAAGTTTCGTTATTGCTCACCGTTTATCAACGATTAAGAAAGCTCATACAATCTTGGTAATGAACAACGGAAGAATAGTTGAACAAGGTAATCATAAAGAGCTGTTAAACAAAAATGGTGTCTATGCCGATTTATATAATTCACAGTTTTTAAATCAACCAACATAAAAAGAGGAATTTTCCTCTTTTTTCTTTTAAAGCAGTTATAAAAACTGTATAATATTTACTGTATATGAAGGATGTGTAAAATATGAAAATTGGTTTTATAAGTTTAGGCTGTGCAAAAAACTTAGTTGACTCAGAAATGATTCTGGCAATCCTAGAAAATGCCGGTTGTGAAATAGTACAAAATGAAGAAGAAGCTGATGCGATTTTTGTTAATACTTGCGGTTTTATTGAACCGGCAAAAGAGGAATCAAGAGAAACTATTAAAGAGATGAGTAGATACGGCAAGAAACTTATAGTTGTTGGTTGTTATGCTGAAAGGTATCGAGAACAACTTTTAAAAGAAATGCCTTTTATAGATCGAGTAATAACTTTAGCTGATTATCCAAAAATTCATTTGATTTTAAATGAGGTCTTTAATCAAGAGGGGCTGAAGTTTTTACCATTGAAGTATGAAAATAGATTGTTGGCTACTTCAAAATTTTCACCTTACATTAAAATTGGCGAAGGTTGCAACAACAATTGTACTTATTGTGCAATTCCGCTAATTAGGGGGAAATTCCGTTCTCGACCATTAGATGAAGTAGTCAGTGAGTGCAAAAAATTGGTTAAACAAGGCGCTAAAGAAATTAATCTTATTTCTCAAGATACAACTAGATTCGGAAGGGATTTAAATCCGGAAAAAAGAAGTTTATTACCCGATTTATTGAGAGAAATATCAATGATTCAAGGGGTTAATTTAATTCGAGTTCTTTATTTGTATCCTGATGAGATTACTGATGAGTTATTACTAGAGGTAAAGAATAATCCGTTAGTGGCACCTTACTTTGATATACCTATTCAACATATTTCTTCTAAAGTTTTAAAAAGAATGAATAGAAGAGGTGATGAAGAATTCCTTAAAGGTTTATTTAAAAAGATAAAAGATATGATGCCAGAAGCAATTCTTAGAACTACATATATTGTTGGTTTCCCTGGAGAAACTGAAGCTGATTTTAATCAGTTGCTAAAGTTTACTGAAGAAGTTGAATTTGATCGTTTAGGCGTATTTACTTATTCAAAAGAAGAAGATACTGCAGCTTATGATTTTGAAGATGAGATTCCTGAAGAAGTAAAACAGGAACGAATGGACAAAATTATGAAACTGCAGAAGAAAATAACAAGAAAGAATAATAAGAAGCAAGTTAACAAGGTTCATCAGGTTTTAGTTGAAAATTATGATCCTGAGTCAAAGTTTTATTATGGAAGGTCATTCGCTTTCGCTCCTGATGATATTGACGGAATGATTGTATTTCAATCTAAGAAAGAGTTACAAATCGGCGATTTTGTAAATGTTTTAATCACAACCTCTTATGGTTATGATTTAATCGGCGATTATGTTGATGAGGTGAAATAATGTTTTTTATTTTATTATTAAAAGGCTTTATTATCGGTATCGCTTTTATTATTCCTGGTGTAAGTGGAGGAACTTTAGCAATTTATTTGGGTGTATACCAAGGAATATTAGATAGTATCGATAATTTGTTCAAACAATTTAAAAAATCATTTATGTATCTCTTACCAATTTTTCTTGGCATCGGATTGAGTGTGGTTTTACTAGCTAAATTGGTTTCGATTCTATTGGATTGGAATTCCTTCATTGTTTTACTGTTTTTTATCGGCCTTATTATTGGTGGAATTAAGTTTGTATATAAAAAGTCTCAAGTTACCAAACTTTCTCCAAGTCTAATTATTTCATTTCTTGTATCATTTGGTTTTTTAATAGCGATTATTATTTTAGATAAAACTTCTAATAACGCTGGTATCAGTTATTTCGACTTCTCTTTTTGGACATATTTATTAGTGTTTGCATTAGGAGCTATCGCTTCAATCACGATGATTGTGCCTGGTATATCTGGATCTGCAGTTTTGTTAGTTTTAGGTTTTTATACAGCAATTGTATCAAATGTAGTAGGGAATATTTTTGATTTTAGTTCTATCGGTTATAATCTCCAAGTGATTATTCCTTTTGGATTAGGAGCATTAGCCGGAATTATTTTGTTTAGTAAGTTAATTAATTTATCTTTAAAAAAATATTCTAAACAAACCTATTTTGCAATCCTAGGATTCATACTTGCTAGTATAGTTGGAGTATTCTTAGAAATTAAGGATCAAGCCAGTGCTACATTGTTTTCTGATCAAGTAAGTATCTTTAATGATTTGCTTATCTATTTAGGAGATAACATCTTTACTGTTGTCGGTGGCTTGATTGCGATGGTTATCGGATTTTTTGCGTCCAAGTATTTAACTCAGTTTGAAGGAGGAGTTTAGATTGAAAGAATTAAACGAGTATCTTATCAATACAAGAAGACATTTACATATGCATCCAGAAACAGGTTTTAATTGTGTTAATACTAGTAAGTTTATTGAAGCAGAGTTAAAGAGTTTTAAAGTCGATAAAATTGAGCATGCAGGGAAACATTCGTTAGTAGCTACAATCATTAACGGAAAAGGAAAGACCATTGGTTTAAGAGCTGATTTTGACGCTTTAAATATAACTGAAGAAACTAATCTAGAGTTTTCTTCAAAGAATGAAGGAGTGATGCATGCATGTGGTCATGACGCTCACACTTCAATGCTGCTAACAACTTGCAAATATTTGGCTGAGAATAAAGATAAGTGGCAAGGAACGGTAAAATTTATCTTCCAAGAAGCTGAAGAAGGACCGGATCCTGGTGGAGCTTATTACATCGTTAACTCAAATATCTTGGATGATGTAGAAGAGTTCTTTGCTTTGCATGTAAGTCCTGGCTTTGAAACTGGTGAACTAGCGATTAATTATGGTAATGCCTTAGCTGCTGCCGATACAATAAATGTTGAGTTTGAAGGTGTTGGTACACATGCGGCTTATCCACATTTAGGAGTAGATCCAATCGTTATGCAGGCTGATTTCATCATGAGTATTCAATCAATTGTATCAAGAAAAGTTGATCCATTTAAAACCGCAGTAGTTACAATTGGTATGGTAAAGTCAGGAACTACATTTAACATTATTCCTGATAAAGCATATTTGAGCGGAACCGTAAGAACATTTTCTAACGAAGTAAGAGACTTAATTGAGAAAAAGCTAAAAGTTATTGCTCAAGCTGTGGCGACTAAGCATGATGGGTCTTGTAAGGTAGAATATATTAGAGGATATGATCCAACTGTTAATTCAAATGATTCAGTTGAAAAAATAATTAATTCAGGGAAAGAAATTTTTGATAAAATAACTATTCTAGATGAAGCATCAATGGGTGCCGAAGATTTTTCAAGATATATCAATCTCAAAAAAGGTGCTATTGCTTGGTTGGGAGTTAAACATAAAGATATTGAAAACTTCAATATCCATAACAGCAAGTTCAATTTAAATGAAGAAGCATTAATTAAAGGATGTAAGTTATTTATAAATATAGTAATGAAAGGTGGGAATTAAAAAAATGTATTTGATTAAGAACGCTAATCTTATTAGTATGGCTGATGTTAATTACGAAGTGGTTGATATTTTAGTTGACGGTAAGGTGATTAAGCAAATCGGTAAGTTGAATGAAAAAGATTTTAAGGGAGTTAAAGTAATTGACGCTGAAGGAAATTTTGTTACTCCTGGTGTAGTTGATCCACATTGTCATATCGGTATTTTTGAAGAAGCAATTGGATTTGAAGGATCAGATGGTAATGAAATGACATCACCTATTACTCCAGAAATGAGAGCGATTGACGCGATAAAACCTCAAGACGTTGCTTTTCAAGAAGCGATGGAATCTGGCGTAACAACGGTTTGTACCGGTCCTGGTAGTGCTAATTGCATCGGTGGTACATTTACAGTTTTAAAGACTTTTGGTAAAACAGTAGATGACATGGTTGTGGTTAAAGAATCATCAATGAAAATGGCATTAGGAGAAAACCCAAAAAGAGTTTATAACTCAAAGAGTCAAACTCCAGCAACAAGAATGGCAACAGCTGCACTAATTAGAGACGCTTTACAAAAAGCGAAAGATTATCAAGAAAAGTTAATTGAGTATCAAAACAATTTAAAGGAAAACAAAGAAGCAAAGAAACCAGAATATAATATGAAATGGGCTTCTTTAGCAAGAGTTTTTGAAGGATTCCCAGTTAAGATACATGCTCATCAACAAGATGATATCGTAACTGCAATTAGAATCATTGAAGAATTTGGTTTGAATGCAACAATTGAACATGCTACAGAAGGTCATTTGATTGCCGATTATTTAAAAAATCATAACCAAAGAGTTATCATCGGGCCAACATTAGGTTCTAAGTCAAAGTATGAACTTAGAAATAAAACCTTTGCTTCCGCAAAGATTTTAAAAGATGCTGGTGTTGAGTTTGCGATTATGACAGATCATCCAGTAATCCATTTAGCTAATGCACTTACGCAAGTTGGAATTTTCGTTCGCGAAGGGTTAAGTGAATTAGACGGACTTAAAGCAGTAACAATTGACGCCGCAAAAATTAATCATGTTGATGATAGAGTGGGAAGTATTGAAGTTGGTAAAGATGCCGATATCGTTATCTGGAATGGACATCCTCTTCACTACATGACTAAAACAAAATTAGTTATGATTAACGGAGAAATTACTCATAAAGCCTAAAAAAATATCACCTCTAAATTGAGGTGATTTCTTTTTTATAATTTTTTAGTTATGTTTTCAGTGTAACGTTTTTGACAAGATTCAATTAATTTAATAGCCTCTTTTTTACAATAATAGTCAAGTACTTGCACATGATGGCCGGGTTCGAGAATTTTATAGTTTTCAAAGAAAAGTTTAATTTCTCTTAACTGTAAATCTTTAATATCAGAGATATCATGAATATCTTCAAATCTTGGATCTGCATCGACAACACTGATGATTTTCTGATCTCTTTCACCGGAATCATACATGTCTAAATAACCGACAACTCTTGCATCAACGATACATCCAGGGAAGGTTTGAGTAGTAGCTAAGACCAAAATATCTAGAGGGTCTCCATCTTCAGCTAAGGTTTTTTCAATGAAACCATATTCAGCTGGATAAGTCATTTTGGAATATAAAACGCGGTTTAGTTTAATGCGATTCTTTTCTTTGTCTACCTCGTACTTGTTTTGTGTACCCATTGGGATCTCGATGATTGCTTCGATTACTTTTGCCATATTATCAATTCCTTTCACTAGAAGAATTATATATTATTCTTTCTTTATTTGCAACTTTTAATCAATAATTATGATTATTTTTAATTGCAATATATTTTTTTAGCTGTTTATGATAAAATATTTTTATGAGGTGAATAAAGTGTTTTTAAATCCAGTAAGTCTTACAATCGTTGATTGGCTTAATGAAAATTATTGGTGGCCAGTAATACTATTTTTAGTGGCTATTATAGTCATAGTTAGAATTTTGTTGATGCAACCAAAAACTAAAAGTGATGAAGATGGTCTCAAGTACACTTCAGAAGTAACAAGTTATTTAGGCGGTTTGGAAAATATTATCAAAGCTTCAATTGATGGTAATAGAGTTAAATTCCAAGTAAGAGAAGTTGAAGCAGTAAATCTTGAAGGTTTTAAAGAAATTGGTGCAACCGGTATCTTTATTTCCGGTACAAATGTTAAAATGGTATTACCATTTAACGCTCAAGGAATAGTTGATAAAATAAATTTAGATATAAGTGGAGGGAAATTATGATTGATGGTAAATTTAAAATTACTTACGAAAATGGCTTACACGCAAGACCAGCAACCAGATTAGTTTCAAAAGCAAACAGTTTTCAGTCCGAAATGATTATGGAGTATCAAGAACGCAAGGTGAACATGAAATCTATTATGGGGGTTATGTCTTTAGGAGTTCCTGCTAACAAGACCATTAAAATTATTTTTAACGGTGAAGATGAAGATGAAGCTTTTAAAGCAATCTCTCGCGTCATCAATGAAATCAACGAGATGAAGTAAAAAAGCATGCATATGCTTTTTTCTATTTAACAAGGAGAATGTAAATGGCTAAACTAAAAGATTTTAAATTGCAAATATTCAAGTTTGAAATGTATGGCTTTTTAAAGAACTTAATATTCTTTGAACCATACTTAATCATTTATTTAACACTTAGTGGTTTAACATTATTTCAAGTAGGGTTATTAATTTCAATCAGAGAAATCATCATCTATATATTTGAAATTCCTTCAGGTGTTATCGCTGATATGTATGGGAAAAAAGTAGAACTTATTTTTTGTTTTGTCTTTTATATAATTTCATTTCTCTTGTTTTTTATCGCTAGTAGTTTTGGAATATTTGCCATCGCAATGATTTTCTTTGGCTTAGGAGAAGCATTTAGATCAGGCACTCATAAAGCAATGATTATGTCGTTTTTAGATCATAACAACATCACTGCTACTAAGACAAAAGTATATGGCCAAACAAGAGCTATGTCGTTAGTGGGCTCAATGGTTATGAGTATTGTCGCTATCGTGTTTGTAATTTGGTTACCAGAAATTAAGTATTTATTTTTAGTTTCGATAATTCCTTATGTTATTGATATGTTTTTAATCGCAAGTTATCCAAATTATTTGAATGAAAAACGCCACACCGATTTTTCATTAAAAGAGTTTCTTAAACAAAATGTTGAAAGTATCAAGTATACTTTTAAAGACCGTAAAGTAAGACGTTTAGTATTTGATGAAGCATTGTACCAAGCAGGATATAAAAGCATTAAAGATTATGTACAACCTTTGATTATTGCTTTATCAGTTTCAGCTGGATTATTAGCGTTTAAGAATTTCTCCGAAGATGAAAATTTGAAGATATATATTGGAATTATTTATGCAATTATCTATTTAATTAGTTCATTTGCAAGTAGAAATTCCTATAAAGTCGCTGGAAAAGTTAATCATTTTACTTTAGTTAATTTCATGTGGTTTGCCTCAGCTGTGATAGCCTTGGTTTTAAGTTTCATGACTAATAATCTTTTTGTTATTTTTGCGAGTTTTGTGTTGATATATATTTTCATTAATCTAAGAAAACCAGTAATGATAGAAGAAATAGGTAATGCAACAGACAAGACAAAAAGAGCTAGCGTATTAAGCATTGAAGCGCAGCTAGCATCACTTTTATTGGTTGTCTTCGCACCAATAATCGGAGCTTTAGCCGATTATAGTATGCAATTAATGTTTATTGTTGTCGGTGTTATCATGATGGGAATCTTTTTGTTCAATCAGTTCTGGAATTTTAAAAGTTTAAAAATTGATAAAAAAGAAGAGACACTTCAAAATTGAAGTGTCTTATTTTCTTCCTAAACCAATTTTCTTTTTACATTTTCTCATTTTCTTAAAAGCAAAGTCACTGGCAATATCTCTTCCTCTATCAAGTAGATCTTGGAGTTCTTGCGATTTGATTAACTCATTATATTTTTCTTGAATCGGAATTAAACAATCGACAACCACTTGTGCTAAATCTTCTTTAAAATCTTTGTATGTAGAATCTTTGTATTCATAAACGATTTCGTCAATTTTTCGATCAGTAATACTTGCGAAGATTGTTAATAGATTAGCTAAACCAGGTTGATTAATTGGGTCGTAATTAATCTTTGCTAGTGAGTCTGTGACCGCTGAACGCAACTTTCTTCTGATTGACGCTTCGTCGTCAAACATCGAAATATAGCCTTTATCCATTTCATCAGATTTGGACATTTTTTTATTTGGTTCCTGTAAGTCCATGATTCTTGAACCAACCTCAGGAATTAAAGGTTCAGGAACTATGAAGAAATCACCATAATAATTATTAAAGCGGTTAGCGATATCTCTTGTCAGTTCAAGGTGCTGTTTTTGGTCATCACCAACAGGAACATAATCAGCGTCATAAAGCAAAATATCCGCAGCCATTAGTGCAGGGTATGTAAACAAAGAAGACGTAATTGAAGTTTCTTGTTTTTGAGCTTTATCTTTGAACTGTGTCATTCTTTCTAGCTCACCCATATAGGTATTTGATTGAAGGATATAGCCGAGTTCGACATGTTCTTTAATTTCTGACTGAATAAAAAGGACAGTTCTTTCTTTATCTAAACCACAAGCTAAATACATGGCAGCGATATCTAAAGTTCTTTTTCTTAATTCGCTTGGAACTTGTCTTGTGGTTATAGCATGCATGTCCGCGACAAACAAGAAGAATTCATCGTCAATTCTTTTTTGCTGAAGTTTTACAAATTGTTTTATTGCTCCTAAGTAATTTCCTAAAGTCAATGTCCCAGTGGGTTTGATTCCCGATACGATTCTTTTCATAATGATTTCCTCCTAATAAATAAAAAACGCCCCTATCATTTACGATAAGGGCGATTAAATAACCGTGGTACCACCTTAGTTCTAGAATTATTCTAGCACTCAATAATCTTTTAACGCTTGATTAACGCGGATGTTATTAGCATCTCTCCATGGTCCATTCATTAAGTTTGATTGAAGACATTTCACCATTTGCCTTCTCGCTTCTTGAATCAATTTGCTTAACTACTATTCCATATCTTTGATTTTAAGTAATTATATCACGATTAAGATTTTAATACAATCTCTAATTCGTTAACTAATTCGCCTAATCTATTTACTACGGCTTTGAAAGCATCTTCCTTAGTTAAATCAACACCAGCTTTTTTCAATTGATCCACTGGATACTCTGAACCACCGGATTTAAGCAAATTAATGTAGTTGTCAAATGCTCCAGGAGTATTGTTTTTAACTTCTTCATATAATTTTAATGAAGCAGCGAAACTAGTTGCGTATTGGTAAACATAGAATGGTGTATAGAATAAATGCGGTATATATGCCCAAACATATTGCTTAACGCCTTCTTTAACAATATCTAAACCATAGAATTCTTGATAAAGATCAATCATGATTTTTGATAAATTATCAGAAGTTATTGGTTGAGAACTTTCCACTAATTTATGAGCTTCTAGTTCATAGATAGCAAATAATGTTTGACGGTAGAAAGTAGCTAATATATCATCAATAGCTCTTTGTAATAGCGCAATTTTTTCGTTCTTAGTTGCTTTTGATTCATTGATGATATAATCCAATAGATTATGTTCGTTAAAAGTAGAAGCTACTTCAGCGACGAATATCGTATAGTTTTGCAAGGTTGAAGGTTGGGTTTCAGCCGCATACATTGAGTGGATTGAATGCCCAGCTTCATGAGCTACTGTAAAAACATCACCTAGCGTTTTTGAATAGTTTAAAAGAATGAAAGGATGAAGGTTAGGCATCGAACTTGAGTAAGCTCCGGTTCTTTTACCTGGTTGTTCGTTAACATCCACAAATCCGTCTTTTAAAACGTCTTTTGCTTTTTCTTGGAAATGCTCAGGAAGATGTTTAATTGAATTGAAGAAAAGAATTCTTGCTTCTTCATATTCATATTCTTTTTCCGATTTAGCTAAATCTAAAAATCTGTCATAAGTATGATATTCTTCTAAACCTAAATATTCTTTTCTTAAAGCAAGATATTTTTTAACCATTGCGGTATTTTCTCTAGCTACTTTTGTTAAACTCATGTAGACGCTAGTTGGAATATTATTATCAAATAAGTAACTTTCTAAAGAAGAGTTATAGTTTCTTGCTTTTACTCTAGCTAAGTCAGCGTCTAATACTGTTTTATAGATTGAAGCGTAAGTATTTTTATGAGCTTCATAATATGAGAATACAGCTTCAAAAATATCTTTTCTTTCTTCAGGAGAATTACTTTTTTGAATGAAAGCGCGGTAATTAGAATTAGTAATAGTTACGATTTCATTGTTGTCCAACATCACGTCATGACCTTCAATGTCGGCTACTGATAAAGAGCTGTATAGGTTTCTTCCCGCACCTTGAACTTGTGAAAAGTTAGCTAGTAAACTTTCGCTCTTATCATCAAGAATATGTTCTTGACGTTTGAATAGTTTTTCCATTGGGAAACGGAACTCTTCAAGGGTTTTATCTTGATTGATAAAACTCATTACCTTTTCCTTGCCAATTGATATTAATTCAGGTTCTTCAAAAGCTAAAGCTTGTTGAAGCTTAACAAACGCTAATTGTACTCTTTGTAGTCTAGCTGCGTTTTCGGTGTTTTTCTTGTTCAAATCGCTTAAAAGTGAAGCGTATTGATAAGTTCTCAAACCTTTCTTTTCGAATTCTTTTTGTAAAAGGAAGAATTCTTTAAAGTTAGAAAAATCATTAAGTTTTCCCTTAAATGATGCTAGTTTTGCAACTATTTTTTCTGTTTCTTCAAAATTCTTTTCAAAGTCTTCTAAACTCTTAAAAAGATATGTTAAATCCCATTTCATAATTTCTTTAAACCTCCATAAATTTTTACTAGTTTTATTATAACACTAAATGTAAAAAAAGGTGTTCAAAATACGTGTAATTATGATATAATTATAAGGAAGTGAGGTAACGATATGATTACATTATATACAAGTTCAAGTTGTTCATCTTGCCGTAAAGCGAAAAAATGGTTGGATATAAACAAAATACCTTATAAAGAAAAAAATATAATCGGAATAAAATTAACCAGAAACGATATCATGAATATGTTAAAGTATTCAGAGAACGGGTTTGAAGATATTATTTCTACGAGATCAAAAATATTCAAAGAAAGCAATATTGAACCTGATGAAATGAAATTTTCGGAATTAGCTAATTTTATTATCGACAATCCAACAATTCTTAAAAGACCAATTATCATTAACGAACAAATAATGCAAACAGGATATAACGAGGATGAAATAAGAGCTTTTATTCCAAGAGAATTCCGTAAGTTTATAGTTTGTGATGATTGTAAAGATGATTGCGAATACAAGGATTGCATTAAACAAGCTATGGCAAATGCAAAAAAGGAAATCTAATTTTTTTAAAAGCGAAGATCTATTCGCTTTTTTATTTTCTTTTATTGTAAAAATGTATTGAAAACGCTTTATTAGAGTATAGTTCATTGAAAAAATACGAAAATTATAGTAAAATACATATGTATTCAAAATATATTGGAGGAAAAAATTTTATGTCAGTAAAAGTAGCAATTAATGGATTCGGAAGAATCGGACGCTTAGCGTTCAGAGTTATGTTTGGAAATGATGATTTTGACATCGTTGCAATTAATGATTTAACAGATGCAGAACAATTAGCATATTTATTAAAGTATGACAGTTCTCAAGGAAGATACAATAAAGAAGTATCATTCGAGGGTGCTGACTTAATCGTTGAAGGAAAACGTATACCTGTTTTATCTCAAAAAGATCCAGAATTACTTCCTTGGAAAGATTTAAAAGTTGATGTTGTTTTAGAATGTACTGGTTTCTTTGTTTCTGAAGAAGGTGCTGGAAAACACATTAAAGCCGGTGCTAGAAAAGTAGTTATCTCAGCTCCTGCAAAAGGCAATATCCCTACAATCGTTTATGGTGTTAACCATGAAACATTAACTGGTAACGAAAACATTATCAGTGCTGCTTCATGTACTACAAACTGTTTAGCGCCAATCGCTAAGATTTTAGATGACAATTTTGGCATCGTTAAGGGATTCATGACTACAGTTCATGCTTATACAAATGACCAAGTTACTCTAGACATTCCTCATAAAAAAGGTATTTTCACAAGAAGAGGTAGAGCAGCAGCGGCTAATATCGTTCCTACATCAACAGGTGCAGCAGCGGCAGTTGGTTTAGTATTACCACACTTAAAAGGTAAATTGGACGGTATGGCTTTAAGAGTTCCAGTAATCACTGGTTCTATCGTTGACTTAGTTGTTGAATTAAAGAAAGAAGTTACTGAAGAAGAAGTTAATTTAGCTGTTAAGAATGCTCAATCTGATACAGTTGGATACACAGAAGATCCAATCGTTTCTTCAGATACAATCGGAATTTCTTACGGAACATTGTTTGATGCTTTATCTACAAAAGTAATGACAGTAGATGGCAAGCAAATGGTTAAAGTTTTAACTTGGTATGATAATGAAGCTTCATTTACACACCAAATGATTAGAACTTTAAAAGTTTTCGCAGAATAATCAAACTTAATTTTTATAAAAAGCATCCTTGTGGTGCTTTTTTACTATCAGATACGAGGGAACTAAAAGATGAATTTTCTAAATGATTTATTAGAGACGATAAGAGTATTAATTCAAGAGAATATTTGGCTAGCTCCACTTTTTGGAGTCCTTTTGCCATTTGCGGAAGCGATAATTCCATCGTTTCCTTTAACGGTTATCGTCGCTTTTAATTTAAGCATCTTTTCCACTGCTTTTGGCGTGTTAGAAGGAACAATACTGGCGATATTTTTATCAGTCCTAGGCTCTTTTTTAGGGATGTTTCTCATCTTCATTATTATTCGCGTAACCGTAGCTGATCGGTTTATGTTAAAGGTAAGGAGCAATAAATTTGGTCGTATCTTCTTAAATGTTGTGGAAGGTAAGAATACTTGGGTAGTATTAGCCTTATTATCAAACCCGTTTTTACCGTCATCCATTTTGAATTATGCCTTAAGTTTAACAAAGGTTAAGGTTCCTAAATATATCTTTTTAACAGTTACATCAAGATTGATAATTATTCTATTCTTAATTTTCCTCGGTTCTATTTTTGATATTCAATCACATCCTTTGAATGTATTGTGGATGATGTTGGTTTATTTCATCCTTTTAGGAGTTTGGGTATTATACTTGAGAGCCAGTAGAAAAAGAAAGAATTCAGTATTTAAAGATGAAGAAGAATCAGAGAGAATTTCTTAAGAGAAAATCTCTCTTTTTTCTTAATAAAAAGTGTCTTTAAAGATAGAACTGTTATAATAAACGTGATATAATATTTTCATATAGAGAGGTGATTATATGAACAAACAAGAATTTATAACTAGAAGAAAGGTATTAATGGATGAACTTATTGATGATTCTTTTGCTTTAATGGCTTCAGGAGAAGCAATGCATAAGACATGGGACCAATTCCATAAATACATTCCGAATCGTCATTTCTTTTATTTAACCGGGTTAACAAGAGAAAATTTCATTCTTTTTATGGCTAAAGACGGAGACAATTATCTAGAATATATCTTTATCGAAGAAGCAACTGATTATTCTAATAAATGGATTGGAAAGCGATTAACTAAAGAAGAAGTAAATCAAATTTCTGGTATTGATATTAAAAATATCCTTTTTGTTCAAGACTTTAAGGATTTTTTAGCAAATCGAATTTTAACGGATTCAAGAGCAGCTCTTTTGAGCAGAACTCCTGTTAATATGTATTTAGATTTGTTTAGATATAAAAAGATGAAAAAACCGATGAGTTATGAATATTTTAAAGAAGTTATTGAAAATTATCCAGAACTAATCGTTAAGGATTTGAATACACTTATTAGTAATTATCGTCGTTTAAAATCAGCTTCAGAAGTTGAAGAAGTGAAAAAAGCAGTTGAATACACTAAAGCCGGAATTGAAGCGATAATGAAAACAATAAAACCAGGAATGAATGAAAGAAGCATCGAAGCTTTATTTGAATATAAAGTAAAAGAAGCGGGATCTTCTGGAATTTCTTTTGATACGATTGTTGCGAGCGGTAAGAATGCGACGATTTTACACTATGTCGAAAATGATCAAGAGATTAAAGATGGCAACTTAGTATTATTAGATTTAGGTGCTTTATCAAATCTATATGCTGGTGATATTACTCGTACTATTCCAGCGAACGGTAAGTTTAGCGAAAGACAAATTGCTTTATATGAGTTAGTTCTTAATGTTAATAAAAAGACCATCGAGAAGGTAAGACCAGGTATTTTTGTAAAGGAACTAAATGAATTCGCTAAAGATATGTTAGCAGAAGGTGCAGTTAATTTAGGTTTAATTAAAGAAAAATCTGAGATAGATAAGTATTATTATCATGGAGTCAGTCATTATTTAGGACTTGATGTTCATGACACCGGAACTTATTCAGAAGTTTTAGCACCAGGAGCGATTGTGACGGTTGAGCCAGGTATCTATGTTGAAGAAGAAAGTATCGGCATAAGAATCGAAGATGATGTTTTGGTTACTAAGAATGGTCACGAAAATTTAAGTAAAGCGATTATTAAAGAAGTTAAAGATATCGAAGAATTTATGAAATAGAGGTATTATGAGTTATATAGAAGGAAGTATTCAAAGATATTTATTTTATAGCGAAGATACTTCTTACTCAGTAGTTAAAATAAAGATTACTGATACTGATGATGAGGATATCGTTCATTATGAACCCACAATTATTGTTTGTGGGTTTTTTCCTAAATTAGA
>CAZMMT010000019.1:0-15144 GCA_964567465.1 uncultured Candidatus Izemoplasmatales bacterium
AATTAGTTCCAATTTCATCCCATCAAGCACTTATTCTTGTGATCACAAATTTTGGTCATGTTGAATCAAAACAAATTACCCTACAAGAAGATATCGACACCCAAGAATTAATGAAGGTTATTGACCTCATTAATGAAATGCTAGTAGATACACCAATCTCAAAAGTGTCAGAAAAACTTCACTATGAAATTCAGCATTCACACATTAAAGAATTATTGAAATACCGCGATACAATCGTTGAATCATTTATCGAAGCTTTCTCAAAGTTCGCGCAAACAAAATATTATTTGACTGGCCAATCCAATATGTTGTATCAACCAGAATTCAATGATATTCAAAAATTACGCGAATTTATCACAACCATTGAAAATAATGAAATATTTAAAATAGTTGAAGCTGACTCAGAAGGTATTTCAGTAAAAATCGGTACTGAAAACAAAGTAACTTCAATGCAGGATTGCACTGTCATATCATCAAGCTATGATACTGCAGATGGTGAAAAAGGCACAATCTCATTGGTTGGACCAACGAGAATGGACTACAGACGGGTGATTCCGTTAATGAAATACTTAGCTAAACATATCCAAAAACTATACGAAGAGGAGTAAGAAGATGAGTGATACAGAAAAAGAGATATTAGTAGAAGAAGAAAAAGAAGTTGTTAATGAAGAAACTACTAATAAAGAAGAAAAAACTAAAAAGAAGAAAAAGAACAAACTAGAAGATCAATTAGAAGATATCCAAGAGGAATTACAAACAATTAAAGACAAGTATTACCGAGCATTAGCGGAAACGGAAAACTACAAGAAAAGAATGACTGAGGATTTAAAAAGAGAACGCAAGTATGCTGGATTGTCTTTAGCGGATAAGTTAATTGATTCAATTGAAGTCTTTGATCAGGCTTTGAACATGGAAACAGAAGATAAAAACTTAAAGAACTTCTTATACGGATTTAAAATGATCAAAGATATGATGTTTCAAGCCCTTAAAGATGAAGGCGTGATGTTAATTGAATCAAAAGTAGGCGATGATTTTGATCCTACAATTCATGAAGCAATGGATAAAGAATATAATCCAGATTTAAAAGATAATACAATCTTAAAGGTTGTAAAAAAAGGATATAAATATAAAGATAGAGTATTAAGACCAACATTGGTCGTTACTAATATAAAACCAGAAGAAGAGTTAGAAACAGAAAACACAGAAGAAATTAATCAAGAATCTATAGAAAACAAGGAAGAATAAAGAGAGGTAGATATTATGAAAATTATCGGTATTGACTTAGGTACAACAAACTCATGTGTATCAGTAATGGAAGGTAAAGAAGCAAAGGTTATTCCAAATCTTGATGGTAATAGAACAACTCCATCAGTTGTCGCATTTAAAGATGACGAAATTCAAGTAGGAGAAGTTGCAAAACGTCAAGTAATAACAAACCCTAATACAGTTTATTCAATTAAACGTAAAATGGGAACAAACGAAAAAGTAAAAATCAATAATAAAAACTATACTCCACAAGAAATTTCAGCGATGATCTTAAGAAACTTAAAAGAATCAGCTGAAGCTTATTTAGGTGGAAAAGTAACTGAAGCAGTTATCACTGTTCCAGCATATTTTAACGATGCTCAAAGACAAGCAACAAAAGATGCAGGTAAAATTGCTGGTTTAGACGTTAAGAGAATTATCAACGAACCAACAGCGGCTGCTTTAGCTTATGGTATTGATAAAAAAGGTAAAGAACAAACAGTTCTAGTATATGACTTAGGTGGCGGAACCTTCGACGTTTCTATCCTAGAGTTAAGTGACGGTACATTTGAAGTTATTTCAACTAGTGGTGATAACCATCTTGGTGGAGACGACTTTGACCAAAGAATAGTTGAATGGTTAGTAACAGAATTCAAGAAAGAACAAAGCGTTGATTTAAGCAAAGATAAAATGGCTTATCAAAGACTTAGAGACGCAGCTGAAAAAGCTAAAAAAGAACTTTCTAGTATTACTCAATCAACAATTTCTTTACCATTCATCTCTATGAATGCTAGTGGACCAGTTCATCTAGAAAAAGTTCTTACAAGAGCTAAGTTCAATGAATTAACTTCTGATTTAGTAGAAAGAACTGTTGAACCGGTAAGAAACGCTCTAAGAGACGCTAAAATGACTGCTAAAGACATTGACGAAGTATTATTAGTTGGTGGTTCTACAAGAACTCCTGCCGTTCAAGAAGCAGTTAAGAAAATCTTAGGTAAAGAACCTAATCGTTCTATTAACCCAGATGAAGTTGTAGCTATGGGTGCTGCTATTCAAGGTGGAGTATTACAAGGTGATGTTAAAGACGTGTTATTATTAGACGTTACCCCACTTTCATTAGGTATTGAAACTTTAGGTGGTGTATTCACCAAATTAATTGATAGAAATACAACTATCCCTACATCAAAATCACAAGTCTTTTCAACCGCAGCTGATAATCAACCATCTGTTGATATTCATGTATTGCAAGGTGAAAGAACAATGGCTAAAGATAATAAAACTTTAGGTCACTTCCAATTAAACGATATTCCACCAGCACCAAGAGGAATTCCACAAATCGAAGTTAAATTTGATATTGATGCGAATGGTATCGTTAATGTTAGTGCTAAAAATGTCGCAACTGGAAAAGCAAACTCAATTACTATTCAATCAAGTTCATCACTTTCAGATGATGAAATCGATCGTTTAGTTAGAGAAGCTGAAGAAAACGCAGAAGCAGACAAATTAAAAAGAGAAGAAGCAGATCTAAGAAATGAAGCTGATCAAATGATATTCATGACTAAAAAAGCTATTACAGATTTAGGAGATAAAGTCACAGATTCAGAAAAGAAAGATGCTGAAGCTAAAATTAAAGCTGTTGAAGATGCCTTAAAAGGCGATGATTTAGATGAAATCAAAACTGCAAAAGAGAATCTAGAAAAATCAGCTCAAGCTTTATCAGAAAGAGTATATAAGGAAACACAAGCTGCACAAAACCAAGAACAATCTCAAAGTGAACCTTCTAATGAAGAAGATGACAAGAAAGATGATGACGTTTTTGATGCAGATTATAAAGAAGTATAATATTAAGGTAAACAAGAACCTTAAGTTTGGGGTGGTTTAATGGAAAAAAGAGATTATTATGAAGTCTTAGGCATCAGTAAAACCGCCTCTGACGATGAAATAAAGAAAGCCTATCGACGTTTGGCAAAAAAGTATCATCCCGACGTTTCAACTGAAGCTAACGCTGAAGCGAAGTTTAAGGAAGTTCAAGAAGCTTATGACGTCTTAAGCGATCAAACCAAGAGAGGCCAATATGACCAATTTGGACATCAAGCAGCCAACGGTGGTTTCGGAGCCGGAGGTTTCGGTGGTGCTGGTTTTGAAGGCTTTGACTTTGGTGATATATTCAGTGCCTTCTTTGGCGGTGGACAAAGATCTACCTCTAGAGCTACCAATAGACCAAGAAAAGGTTCTGATATTCAAAGAAGAATGTCAATTACCTTTGAAGAATCAATCTTTGGAAAAACTGAAAAAGTTAAAGTTCCGGTTTATGATGAATGTCATGTATGTCACGGGTTAGGTGCAGAAAGCAAGAAAGACATTAAAGTATGTTCACAATGCGGTGGCTCCGGCTCGGTAATCATGGAACAACAAACACTATTTGGCCGTACCCAGACAAGAACAACTTGTCCAACCTGTAAAGGCACCGGAAAAGAATTTATTAAAGCTTGCTCTAACTGTAATGGTGAAGGCGTTGAAAGAGTTAATAAAGAAGTTGAAATCAGAGTTCCAAAAGGAATTGAAACTGGTCAACAAATTCGTCTTGAAGGGTTTGGTAATAAAGGGGCTAATGGAGGTCCTAATGGAGATTTATATATTGTTTTTGAAGTTAAACCTTCAGATAAGTATATCCGCGAAGGAGACGACATCATCGTTAATGTTCCATTAACCTTTGCTCAAGCAGCTTTAGGGACTGAGATTAAGGTAGATACAGTATATGGACAAGTGATGTTAAAGATTCCACCAGGAACCCAATCAGAATCCAAGTTTAGATTAAAAGGTAAAGGTGCACCAAATATAAGAACTAAGCAGCTTGGCGATCAACATGTTATCGTGACAGTGGTGACACCACAAAAACTTAACAATCAACAAAGAAAAGCATTCGAAGATTTACTAAGAGTAGAAGATGAAGCGACACCGCAAAAGAATTGGTGGGACCGTTTTAAATCTAATTTTACAAGACAGTAATAAGACCTTAAGCAGCCAAATTTGGCTGCTTTTTTTATTTATAAAATAATATTAAAAAATATCATAATTACTATTTACAAAAATTTTCAAACGCGATATAATATAAACATACTATGTATAAAAAACAATGGTATTAAGAGAAAATACATAAACAAACTATATATAAACAAACTAAGTATAAAAAGGAGGTGAGATAATGACCAACTCAGGTGAATTTATTAGAGGTTTTACCGACTATATAATTCTATCAATTCTATCGAAATTTGATAGTTATGGATATGAGATGTCGAAAATAATTGAATATGTTAGCAAAAGTAATATTCAACTTACAGAAGCAACCCTTTATATCGCATTAAAAAGGCTATTAAATGATGAAAAGATAACCACTTACTCTGGTAAAAACAAAAAAGGCATGAGTAGACGTTATTATCAAATTACTCCAAAAGGGAAAAAAGCAATTAAAGATTTTAGAAAAGATTGGGTTTTAATCGAAAATACATTATCATCTCTATTTGGTGGTAATTTCGAATATTATAGAGAAAGTTAAGGATGTGAGAATAATGAATATATTTGATATTGTTCCAAAACAATTTTTCAGTATTTTATCAAGTAAAAATCATCGAGTATATGTAGCTTGTCTTATGGAACTATTTAAAGTGTATGAGCAAGGTTCAATTCTAGGCTTAGACAAAAATATAGCAAGGCAAGCCATTATCGACTATTTGGATATCAATCCATTAGAAGAAGAATTAGAAGCGGATGAAACTGATTTAGAAGGTGAAGAAGCTTCGCTACTTACAAATAGGGATCGCGCTAACCAAATCTTAAGAAGGTTTGAAGAATGCGAGTGGATTGATATTGATGTTAATAATGACTATGAAGAAATCCTAAACTTTAGAGACTACGCTATAACAATAATCGAAGCCTTAAAAGAAATTGCTTCCGACAGTTATTATGGAGAAGCTAGTGAAGCTCACGAGTTTAGAGGTTATATCTACACTGTATACTCATTATTATCAAATGATCATGGCGAATATGCATTAACAATCGATCAAGTTTATAAAAACACCATCGCTTTTGTAAGAGAAATCAGAAAACTTGATTCTAGACTAAAGTACTATATTAGAACAATAGTAGATAATAGTGAGATTAAAGATTTAATCAATCTACTAGTTAATTATAAAGTCGAATTAGTTGATAATGCTTATCGAAGACTTAAAACTAGCGATAATATAAATAAATACCGAGTGGATATAGTTAGAAAACTTGAAGAATACCAACAAAATCCATTAGTTATGGAAATGATAGCTAACGAATACTTGATTAAGAATCAAAACAATCCTCAAGTTGCTTTAATCAAAGCTAATAAGAAGATTGATGACATCATCGATATCTTCAATTCGATATCTTACATCATTGATGAAATCGACAATAAGAATAAAGTCTACGTAAATACAACAATTGCTAAGATTAAATTCCTGTTATCAGACGATGAAAATGTTATAACGAAGTTAAGCAGAATCTTAAAATACACAGGAAATAGTATCAGAAGAAATAGAACCCATAGGGCTTTAAACGATATCGCTCCGCTATTCAATATTAACTCTTACCAACAACTGTCATCTCGTTCAGTCTATACACCAAGAGGCATATACAAACATGCAGATGCACAGTACTTGGTTGAAAACAATGGAGCCCCAGATAGAAGGCTGCAAGAAGATTTCTACAGTGAATTTGAAACAAACTATTCTGAAGATGTTATTGCTAAGTACTTAAGAACTTACTTCCGCCACAACAAATCAATTAAAGCTTCAGAAATACTCAGGGATGATATGACGGATGAGTCAATCGTCAGATTGCTCTACATCTTAGTTTATGCGGGAGAAGAATTAGATTACTCAATTAATCCGCTTTATGAAAAAATTAACAATAAACGTTTCGATCTTGATGATTTTGAAATAATTAGGGGGTACCAAGAATGATTTTAGAAAAATATGATGAATTAAATCAAGGACAAAAGCAGATCTTTGCTAAAACTTGCTTAAAATTATTACAAAACAGTTTTATTGCTAGAGATAAAGAAGACAACAAAGAAATGTATTACTTCCTTTTGAGCTTTAAAAATTATTTCGATGAATACTTTGATGTTATTGACTTTGAAATAGTTCTTGACCGCGAAATGGGGGCTATTCAATTAGTTCACCGCGAAGGAACGAATCTCTTGCGCTTGAAAAAAGAAGAAACCTTGGTGCTTCTAATTCTAAGAATTCTTTATCATCAACATCTAGTAAAAACCTCAGTTAACGACAATATCGTTATTAGAGTAGACGAGATTCATCAATACTATGATTCTCTAGAGTTAAAGAAAAAGATCAACAAAACAGATTTGGTTAAAATCTTAAGAGTTTACAGAAGATTAAATCTTATTGAACCTCTTGGCGATATTACAAAAGCCAATACAAGAATTGTAATTTATCCGACAATTCTTCTAGCGATTAACACACAAGCAATTAATGACGTTTATAATCTAATTGCTAATATTGAAGATAAGAACGAAGGTGAAGATAATGAAGAAACTGACTAAAGTAAGACTTATAAATTGGCATTACTTTGCTAATGAAACAATTTATATTAAAAACAATACTTTAATTACTGGCCAAAATGCTACCGGGAAATCAACAATCGTCGATGCTATAGCTTTCGTTATAACTGCTGGTGATCAAATCTTCAACATTGCAGCCAATGATAAAAGTAAACGTGACTTAAGAGGTTATGTAAAGTGTAAACTAGGTACTGATACTCAAGAATACCTCCGTGAAGGCGATACAACCGGTCATGTCGCACTAGAGTTTTATGATGAAAGGAAAGAACAGTACTTCACTATCGGAACGATTATTGATGTTTTTGGTGAAATTCTAAATCCAAAAGTAATCTTCTATGAAGTTGATGGAGCACTAGATGAAAGCCTCTTTATCGATGATGAAGGTAAGATTCTTACTACCGTAAACTTTAAAAAGACTAAACAAGCTAAGAAAGTATATCTAACAAAAAGAGAAGCTAAACTAGCTTTCAGGTCATTATTTGGTTCAATCAATGAAAACTATTTCTCATTGCTACCAAAAGCTTTAGCTTTTAAACCGATTCCTGATGTTAAAGACTTTATATATCGTTATTTACTAGAAGAAAAAGAACTAGATGTAGAGTCAATTAAAGAATCAATTCATGCTTATCGCGATTTAGAAGCGACTTTAAAGATAATCAAAGAGAAAGTTAAAGATCTTGATGAAATCAAACATCTTCACGAAGAAATCAAGAGTAATCAAGACCAAAAACAATTCTATGAATATTTCTTAAAGATGCTTGAAGTTGAAACTTTCAAGAATAAAATTGACCAAATCGTCAAGAAACAAGAAAAAATAATCATATCCAAGGAACAAAATCAGATACTTATTAATGAAATTAACTCACAACTAGACATCCTTGATGAAAGATCAAAAGAAATCTATTCTATGTTAAAGAATTCTGACAGCTTCAAGGCTACAGAAATCTACGATAAAGAAATTGCTGATTTAACTAAAAAGATAGATTCTCAAGTTGAGTTAAGAAACTACGCCACTTCAAAAGTTAAAAAGATGAAGCAAATCGTCAATGAACTTAAAACTGAGTTTGACAATAAGGTCTATAATGAGCTTTCAAAGGTGGATTTAGACAAGATTGATGATGCAAACTATGAAGAACAAAAGCTTAAATTAATCACAATTAATAAAACACTTGATGAAATAAAAGACGCTAATAAAGTCAATCTAGGTAGAATGCACCAAAGACGCGATGATTTAGTCAAAGAAATCAATGAAGTTTATATGACTTTAAAAGACTTAGAAAATAATCAACTACGTTATAATCCAATGATTAAACGTCTGCAAAATAAGATCGAAGAAGGAGTTTTAAAAAGATTTGGCAAAGAAGTAAAAGTCCACATTCTCTGTGAACTTCTTGAAATCACCGATCCTGAATGGGCAAACACTATTGAAGACTACTTGGGGCAACAACGTTTCAATCTAATCGTGGAACCTCGTTATTTTGATGAAGCTTTAAATGTTTATAATCAAATCAAAGATACACTAGATATTTACGGCATTGGTTTAGTTAACACTAAGAAAATTCAACACTTCACCAATTTCAGAGACGACTCTTTAGCTTCAATCATTACATCAGAAAACATTGATGCAGTTCACTATATCAACATGATCTGTGGTAACTTGATTATGGTTAGTGATGTTAGCGATTTAGAAAAATACCCACAAGCAATTACAAAAAGCGGAATGGTTTACCGTTCTTATACAGTAAGATCATTAAATGCCAAAACGGAAAAACCATTTATCGGTAAGAAAGCTAAAACCCAACAATTAGATAACTGGAGACTAAAAGCAAAAGAATTAAAGGATCAACATCAAGAAATCACTGATAAGATTCGTATGATTACTGAAGAAAACAATGCTTTAACTGCACTTAATCTTGAAAGTTTTATCGAAATGCTTAAGACTTACTATTCGCTTGATGTCTTAAAAGAAAAACGTAAAGCGCTAGTTTTAAAGAAGAAAAACATTCCTCAAGAAGACTTAACACAACTTAGAAAAGAATATGAAGATGTAAAAGAGGAAATCAGAGAGTACAATTCTAATCGTCAAAAAGCTTACCAAAAACAAGGTAAACTTGAAAGTGATGAACTAAAATCTCATGAAGAAATCTTAGAACTAGAAAACGCAATCAAAGTTATTGAATCACAACTAGAGAAAAACGATAATTTGGTAATCAAAAAAGAAGCTAGAGAACTTTATGACCTAGAACTTAAGAAAAGCGGTAGTATCAATACTATAGCTGAAGATTATCAAAACAAAATTCAATCAGAACTTAATAACATTATTAACTTAGAAGATTCTCTTAAGAACAAACAAATCCGTTATACCTCAAAATACAATTTGAGTTATAAATACGGAATTGAATATATGCAAGAGTATCTTGATGAACATGATAAGCTTGTTAAGTCAGAGCTAGTTAAATACGAAACAAAAGTAAGAGAAGCTAGAGAAACAGCGGAAAGATTATTCAAAGAAGACTTTATCGCAAAGCTTAGAAACTATATCGTATCTGCTCAAGAAGAAATTTCAAAAATCAATGAAACGCTTAAAAACATTCACTTCGGTGAAGATACCTATGAATTCATTTTCCCTAAATCAAAAGAATACGGTGAATACTACGATATGGTATTAAGCGACGAGTCAATGAAAACTGGAGAAGAAATTTTCAACTACGATTTTGAAAAGAAATATCAAAGACAACTAGAGGAACTATTTGTTAATTTAGCTTCTGAAGATCTTAATTCTCAAGGCTCAGTTAATAAATTTACAGACTACAGAACTTACATGGATTATGATATTGCCATCTCCAATACCACAGGCGACAGATATTTATACTCAAAAGTCTTTAAAGAAAAGAGTGGTGGGGAAACTCAAGTTCCATTCTATGTCGCAACACTTGCATCATTTGTTAGAGTTTTCGAACAAGCAGCTAGGGGCATTGGTCATGATTCAATCGGTCTAATCCTCTTTGACGAAGTATTTGATAAGATGGATACCTCAAGAATCAAAGCGATGATGAAATTCATCAAACAACTACCAGTTCAAATCTTACTTGCAACACCACCACAAAAAATGGAAGTATTATCAAAATATACGGATACAACCATTGTAACTTTAAGAGACGGTAAGATTGCTAGAGCATATGAAGTAATAAAAAGCGATATGTAATAAAATTTAAAAATAAGATGCTAAGAAATTTCCTAGCATCTTTTTTATTTATTTACGAAGATTTATGATATGATAATTATGGTGATAATATGCAAAGATACTTTATAAACAAAGAGAATATAAAAAACGATCAAATAATCATTAGCGGTCAAGACGCTCATCACATTAAAAGTGTTATGCGCATGACAATTGATGAACAAGTTATAATAAATACGCCTGAAGGTGATCTTTATCTGGCTTCAATTAGCCAAATAAATAAAAATGATGTTTACTTGCAAATAATAAAACGTCTTGAAAACACTTTTAAGCCTTTCAATCTTACACTCGGGGTTAGTATGATCAAAAAAGATAACTTCGAATTAATTATCCAAAAAGTGACAGAACTTGGAGTTAAAGCAATTTTACCTCTAACTACTGAAAGATCAATCATTAAAATTGATGATTTTTCTAAGAAGTTAAATCGGTACGAAACCATTATCAAAGAAGCTTCTGAACAATCGGAAAGAACTATTCTGCCAAAAATTTATGACTTAACTGCTTTAGACGATTTAGATTTAACTACCTACGATAAATTAATCCTTTGTTACGCCAGAGAAGATGAAGAACCATTTTCCAAAATGCTTGAAGAAATTAATCCTTTAGATAATGTATTAGCGCTTGTTGGCCCTGAAGGCGGCTTTAGTGCTAAAGAAATTCAAAAACTTAAAAACAAAGGTTTCATTACTGTTTCATTAGGCAAAACTATCCTAAGAGCGGAAACCGCAGCCATCTATGTGACTTCTATCATGAAGTTCTTTATGGAGGCAAAGCAATGAAAGTAGCGTTTTATACCTTAGGCTGTAAAGTAAATGCCTATGAAACCGAAGCAGTTATGGAAAGTTTCTTACAAAAAGGCTATGAAATAGTGGACTTCGATCAATTTAGTGATGTTTACATAATTAACTCCTGTATGGTCACGAATTCTGGAGAGAAAAAATCTAAACAAGTAATCAGAAGACCAATTCAAATCAACAAAGACGCAATTGTAATCGTTATGGGTTGTTTGTCACAATTAAAAGCAGAAGAAATGTTAGAAATTGAAGGCGTTAAAATAGTAATTGGGACCAAGAACAGAGATTCTTTAGTAGACTATCTTGAAAACTACTTAACCCATAAAGTACCGCTCAATTTAGTTTCGCCTCTAGAAAAAGACGAATCATATGATGCTTTATCGATAAATGATTTCCATACTCATAAAAGAGCCTTTTTAAAGATCCAAGACGGATGTAATAATTTCTGTACCTACTGTATAATCCCTTATACTAGAGGAAGAATCAGATCTAAAACTAAAGATGTGATCATCAAAGAAGTAGAACAACTAGTGGCTCATGGTCATATTGAAGTCGTTCTAACCGGAATTCACACGGGCGGGTATGGAGAAGATTTAGAAGATTATAGTTTCTCACAATTATTAATTGACTTAGAAGCAGTAGAAGGTTTAAAAAGAATCAGAATTTCTTCGATCGAAATTACTGAAATTGATGATGAAATACTAGAAGTAATCAAAAATTCAAAAAAGATTGTTCATCATTTGCATGTACCACTTCAAGGTGGTACTGATAGAATCCTAAAAAAGATGAACCGTAAATATACCACATTAGAGTATTTCCAAATGATTGAGAAAATTAAAACTCAAATTCCTGATGTCGCCCTTACTACAGATTTTATTGTCGGTTTCCCAGGCGAGACTGATGAAGATTTTCTTGATAGCTATGAGTTTATTAAGTCAATCGGCTACCAAGAACTTCACGTCTTTCCATTTTCCAAAAGAAAAGGCACTCCTGCAGATAGAATGCCCGATCAAGTTGATGGGAAAGTTAAAAGAGAAAGAGTTCATCAACTCCTTGATTTAAGTGAAGAGCTTCTAAAAGAATATGTTCAAAAGTCACTTAATAAAGAAAAGCATGTTATCGCAGAGCAAATTAAAGATGGATATTTAGTTGGACATTCAAGAGATTATATCGCTGTTAAATTTAAAGGCGATAAAAATCTTTTAGGCAAAGAAGTTATAGTCAAGATTACAGGAATCGATCAACCGTATAACAATGCAGTTTTAGTATAAAAAAAATCCTCAAGATTAATTATTCTTGAGGATTATTTCTTTTTCTTGTTTTTTTTATCTTTTACAACTTTCTTGTTTTTGTATTTCTTAGGAACTTTTTTAATATTCTTGACTATTTCATATGTAATAACATTATCATTGTCATGATTTACTAAACGATAGTCCTTATTTTCATTGATATTTAGCGGTAATTCATATAAGAAAGCAATTAAAGGTGTCAACATTTGATACTTATTTATAACTTTAATAAAACCTTTAATCTTTTTCGATTTATCCCACTTATATAAAACTCGATCGCTATCATCTAAAACGATAATAATTAGTTCGCTTTTATTTTTATCAGGCGAAGTGAAACTCTTTAAAAGCACTTGTTCCGGAAGATTTTTTTGGTAGTATTCTAAGTATTTTTTAGTAATGTTTTTTCCTTTTCTTTTTAAAGATTTAAAAGTATTAGTTCCATCAACTGTATACTTATTAATTAAATCTTCTATTAACATATTACCGTTGTATTTCTTATTGATAGTCTTATCAAATTTTTTATAGAAACGGTTGTATCTGACCTTATATTTTCGGTTAGATATGATTATGCCAAGTAAAGCTAAAACTAAGATTGCGATAACGACGATTATTATAATTCCCTTTAAATCTAGGGCTAAAAAATTTAAAAAGCTAGCCATAATCTCATCCTTTCCGAACTTTTATTGTAAAAACCTATAAGACTAATATTCTTTTTATAATTCTACCACAAATACTCACCTTTTTAAATATATTTCGAAAAAAAATAAGTTTACTTTTAATTAATAATTTAGTATAATACTAAGTGGTAAGAAAAGGGGTGAAAGCAATGGCTAAAACTGTCGTTAGAGAAAACGAAACAATTGAAGACGCACTTAGACGTTTTAAACGTGATGTTTCTCGTTCGGGAAATCTTGCTCAAGCCCGTAAAAAAGAGTATTACGAAAAACCAAGTGTTACAAAAAAATTAAAACTTCGCGCAAGCAAAACTCGCAAGAAATAACAATTGATAAATTTTGACAATTCCTCTAGAATTGTCATTATTTTTTCACTTACTCCCTTTTTTTTCTATATATGGTATAATAAAATTATAGAATATGTGCAGCAAAAAATATGGAGGTTTATATGAACGCAAAACTTGAAAATACAATTGCTTGGCTATATAGAAACGGTAGACCATTAGATGTTGCTAGATACCAATATTTGTTCTTAAAAAAAGATCATCTACTAGTAGAGGAAATCTTAAAGAGCTATCAAAACGCTGACGGAGGATTTGGTCATGGCCTTGAGCCAGATTCCCAAAACCCATTCTCAAGTCCGATTACAACTTGGATGGCTTTTGAAATAATTGACGAGCTCGGTTTAGATAAAAATCATGAAATCGTCCAAAAGACGATTAAATACTTAACAGAAGTAGCGCCAAAAAGAGACGGATTATATCTATCAACAATTCCGACAAACAATAATTATCCCCACGCACCTTGGTGGACATACAGTCCAGAAGGTTCAGTATGGGGATATAATCCATCAATTGCCATTGCGGGATTTATTTATAAGCATCATACAACTAAGGAACAAAAAAGCCAAGCTTCCGAACTAATCCAAAGAGGAATCAACGACTTTTTAAAAGATTCTTCCGATAATATGCATGAGATTAGAGCTTTTCTTGATATGGTTAATTATGTAGAGAATTTAACTGCCTTTGATAACCATGAGAAGTTTCTTAACAAATTACTAGAACAAGTAGAGTATACTTTAGAAAAAAATCCTGATCTATGGTTCAAGACTTATTGCACAAGACCTTTACAGTATTTTGATAAACCGAATACATTCGGTTATGAAAAGTTCAAAGATTTAGCTAAACTCGAAGCAAGCATGATCCTTTCAAGCTTAAATAGAGATTCTATCTGGGATGTTACTTGGGATTGGGATCAATATCCAGAAGCGAAAGTTTTAGCAATGCGAGATTGGCAATCATCTTTAATTATTGGTTATTTAAAAATATTAAACAATTATGATTTGTTAGACTAAACTTTTATAGTGAAAGAGGAAATGATTTAGTGACGAATATTATAAAGTTAGAACCGGGAATCAATGATTTACATGAAATGGTTGATCTTCTCGGAGTCCACGATAAAAACATCAAATTGCTAGGAAAATTGTTAAAAGTTAATATCTTTTCTAATAATGAAGAAATCTTGATTGATAGTGACGATGAAGAAGTTATTAAAAAGCTAAAGAAAATTCTTTCGATTATGATTTCTTTAATTAGAAATAATATCGTCTTTAGCGAAAGGGATATAATCTACCTTTTTCATACAGCTGACAGAGTTAATCAATCAGAAATAATTTCTTTATTCTTAAGCAGAAAAGAAATCATTAAAACCTTTAATGGTAAACCAATTTACCCGAAGACCATTAATCAAAAAAAATATTTGGAAGCCATTGAAAATAATACTATAATCCTTGGTATAGGTCCTGCCGGAACCGGTAAGACTTATTTGGCTGTCTTATCAGCTTTGAAGAAACTTAAAGATAATCAAATTAAAAGAATCGTCTTAACTAGACCAGCAGTAGAAGCTGGTGAAAAATTAGGTTTTTTACCAGGGGATTTAAAAGAAAAAATCGATCCATATTTAAGGCCTCTATACGATGCGATGTATGAAGTGTTAGGTGTGAAACAAAGTACTGAGTATATCGAAAAAGGAATCATCGAAATTGCTCCATTAGCTTATATGCGGGGACGCACTCTAGAGAATGCCTATGTCATCTTAGATGAAGCCCAAAATACGACAATCAATCAAATGAAGTTATTCTTAACTCGTTTAGGATTTGGGTCAAAGATGATTGTGACAGGAGACGTAACGCAAAGTGACTTACCGTCACAAATTCAATCAGGACTTGTAAAAGCATCGCAAATTCTTAAAAATGTTGATGATATCAAAATTCTTTACTTCGATGAATTGG